>CADBMW010000105.1 GCA_902795855.1 uncultured Lachnospiraceae bacterium | reverse complement strand
TAAGCAAGGTAGAAAGCTAAGGATTTACAGCCAGAATAAGAGAAAATGAGGTGCGGAGAGAGAGAAGTGGCTGTAAGGATGGTGGAAGAGTAAGGATTTACAGCCAGATTGATAGAAAAAGACGTGTGAAGAGAGACAAGTGGCTGTAAGGATGATGGAAGAGTAAGGATTTACAGCCAGAATGATAGAGAACGAGGTTTGAAGAGAGAAGAATGGCTGTAAGCAAGGTAGAAAGCTAAGGATTTACAGCCAGAATAAGAGAAAACGAGGTGCGGAGAGAGACAAGTGGCTGTAAGGATGGTGGAAGAGTAAGGATTTACAGCCAGTGTGTGAGAACAATGGAGGGTAGACAATGAAAAAGAAAAGTGGTTTAGCCAGAATAATTGCAATGATACTATCAGTTGTAATCATTTTAAACTGTTCGATCAGTGCCGAGGCTGTGGGCAAAAAGTATGGTTCATTTTCAAAGGCTGCAAAGGCATATCTAAAGGATCATAATAATGGCAAAAATGATGCCGCATATTGCAACTATTATTATATAAAGCTTAAAACGAAAAAAGGTGTAAAGAAGGTAATGGCAGTCAGCGTCGTTCTCGGATTCTCCGGAAGCCTGGAAAGCACTGATGTGTGGATTAAGTCCGGTAAAAATGTACAAAAGAAATATACATTTCCTGGAAGTATAATGAAAATGAGCAGCAACAAAGATTATATTCTTACCTACGGTACATCAGGAGGCGGTGCAGGCGCTTACAGGCTTTATAAGTATAATAAAAAGAAGGGTAAATATATTCAGAAATGTTATGCTCCATTTGACACTGAAGCGTATAAATATCCTGAAAGAGAGCAAAATGCTTTAAAGAAGATAGAAACAAAGGGAAATGTAAATACAAGTGAATTCATAGACAATCGTCCAAGCACAAAAACATTATGGTAGGTGTTTGGAGAATGAATTGATATATTAAAATATAACAGGGGGAGAACATGAAACCAGTAATAGGAGTACATTTTTGGGAGAGACAGGCTAGGCTTAGTTTCTGTGACGTAGATTCAGTAAATGTTGCCGCAATCGATCTTCCATCAGACATCAAAAGACTAAATATAATCGCAAATGACTTCTCGATTAAGAAGGCATTCGAGGTGATAGATAAGTTCATCAGGGAGCAGTTAAATGTAAGTGATTATGCACTTGTGATCTGCACCTCAGATGACACGGGACTCAAAGAAATCCAGCTGCTATATAAATGTGCCTTGGAGTGTGGTGTGGAGGTCGTAACAACCATAACAGAAACAATGGCCATGGCATATTATTCGTATGTGGAGTTTGGCCTCAACGGTTCAGCCATAATGGCATTTGCGTCACCGGCGAAGCTAGGCATGGCCCAGTACTATCTTGAAGAGGGCACCATCGAAACAGAGGAAACCTTTATAGCCGGAAGGTGGAATGGCTCCTCTCTTTATAAATCAGAATTTTTGTCATCAGCAGGCAAGAGATTCTTCGATATGACCGATGCCGGAATCATCCTTTGCTCTGGCACCATGGACAAATGTCTGGCCTTTGATCAGGCAATCAAGAATTATATCTCATCCTCGAAAACATTTTATAATAAAGAAATCGAATTTAAGATGATAAATGATCAATGCGTCATCGAAGGTATAGGATTTATCTGCGGTAAGCTGGAGGGAAGAGAAGCCTTCCAGGGACTGAGGGAAGTGAACACACTCTCTGCATATGACGTATTTATCTCAGTGAATGGCGAGATTTATCCTATGCTTGAAATGGACAGCATCATTCCGCTGGAGGAAAAGGTTGAAATCGAGAATTATCCTGAATCAAAGAAGACATATGATGATATAGTCATTTACGAGAAGAGGGGAAAGAGCTTTGTAAAGGTTTGCCAGATGAAAATTCCAAAGGAAGAGCTGGAGTACTTTTATCATAAAGCATGTCATCTTGTGTTCAGCGCCGATCAGTTCAGAAGACTTACCCTCACTGTCAAAAGCATAATGGGAGACAAGGAAGTCAGCCTGAAGGTTCTGGATTACATGACCGGCGGCGAAGAGGAGGAAGTAAAGACAGAAAGCATGTCGGACCTGATCTTAAAGCTCCTGCCGGTAATAGACGATCTGGAATATGCATTTAAATATGCCAAGGAACCGGACAATCCATACGTAGAAGGAATAAAGAAAACCTACGACAAAGCAATCCAGATTCTTGAAGAAAACGATGTGCAGATAGTCACCGGCGAAGGCCAGGAATTCGACTACAACACCCAGACCGCTGTAATGCACGTCACCGACCTGGACATGCCAGACAACACAGTAAAGCAGGTAATGCAGGCCGGGTATATATATAAAGGAAAAGTGCTGAGGACTGCATCAGTGGTGGTGGCGAACTAGCCGTCGATTACGAAGTAATCGATGGTCCGAACGAAGGTGAGGATGCGTTCTGCAAAGCAGAACCAAGGCTTGCGAAGCAAGACTTGCATATCACGTAGTGAAATGGCACATGTGGTAGCATCATGAAATAAAATAGAGATAGCATTCGAGCCGGTCGGAAGACCGGCTCTTCTTATAATCTGATGCTTTTGAAGAACCTTGAATTGTAACATCCGAATTTAGAAAACATGATGATATGTTCAAATCTCCAAAACTCGATTGACTACACATGTCTAACATGTTAGACTATACGCAAATAATTCATAAAAAGAGGGGGCTTATTATGAGATTTGCGGTTAAGGAAATGCGTGAGCAAGTCGGAATGACCAAAGAGGAATTATCAGATAAATCAGGTGTTTCTCTCAAGACTATCTCTGAGCTTGAAGACAACAGCACAGTACTTTGCAACACCAAGGACATGACGCATATAGCCGATGCCCTGGGAGTCTCAGTAGACAGACTATTTGTGGGACTATATGCATGATGAGGTTTATGTAGGAAAGACCGCTTTGATTATATGATGAACAATAATAAGTAAAAAATCTCACATCACATTAAATGTGGTGTGAGATTTTTTGTAATCATATATTATTCTATTTTTCTATATATCCTTCAGCTCAGCTCTGAGTTCAACAACAATTCCCAGAATTCTGAAATCAGGATCAGTTGTTACATCGAT
>CADBMW010000104.1 GCA_902795855.1 uncultured Lachnospiraceae bacterium | reverse complement strand
TCGTTGATATGTCAAGTGCAATGATGGTTGAAAACGAAAACACAAGTCTTGGAGTTTCAGAATATGAAAATGCCAGCGAAGCTCAGAAGAAGGCTTCAGTATCTGTAGTAAATGCAGCTAAGGAAATGGCAGAGGCAGGAATAGTTCCTGATACAGGAATTAACAAGGTAGTAATCATCACAAAGCTTTCAAGATACGACAAGATCAAGAAAGCCCTCAATGGTCTTGGAGTAACAGGTATAACAGTAACACAGGTAAGTGGATGTGGTATCCAGAAAGGTACCGGTGAAAAATACCGTGGAGTTGAGATGGACGTAACACTCCTTCCAAAGATCAAGCTTGAAGTAGTAGTAAGCAAGATTCCTGTAGAAAGCGTAATCGAAACCGCAAAGAAAACACTCTACACAGGAAAGATCGGAGATGGTAAGATCTTCGTATATCCTGTAAGCAGAGTAGTTAAGATCAGAACCGGTGAAGAAAACTACGACGCCCTCCAGGACGTTGAGTAGAGGCGGAAAAACTAAATCTCGAGTCTCCAGGGACAGGTTTGATTCAAACCTGTCCCATATTATTTTTATATTAATAAAATAAATTTATTTTTCTCTTGACTTTTTAAAATAAAGTAATATACTGTAAATAGTTTTAAAAAATAAATTTCATATAGTTTTGTAAGGAAGCAATGGCGCTTCGGGTTTTATTACTCGAAGTGCCTCTTTTTTTGGAGGAAAATATGGAAAGATATCAAAACGAATTAAGAACGAAAGGTTTATATGACAGCAGCTTCGAACATGATAACTGCGGAATAGGAGCCATAATCCAGATTGATGGAAAGAAGAGCCACAAGCTGGTGGCTGATGCTCTGAGCATCGTTGAAAATCTTGAGCATAGAGCCGGAAAGGATGCCGAAGGTAAGACCGGTGACGGTGTTGGTATTCTTACCCAGGTTCCACATAAATTCTTTAAGAAGATAATGGCTGAGAAGGGCATCGAGCTTTCAGAAAACAGAGGCTATGGTGTTGGTATGTTCTTTTTCCCTCAGAATGATCTGGAGAGAAAGCAGTCAAAGAATATGTTTGAGACTATAGTTAAGAAGGCAGGTCTTAACATTCTTGGCTGGAGAAAGGTTGATACTCATCCAAATGTTCTGGGTTCCAAGGCTAGAGAATGTATGCCTATTATAGAGCAGGCCTTCATTGACAGACCTGAAAATCTGAGAGCGTCAGATGCTCAGGATCTGGAGTTTGACCGTAAGCTTTATATTATCCGCCGTGAGTTTGAACAGTGCAGTGTTAATACCTATGTTCCATCACTTTCCTGCAGAACTATTGTTTATAAAGGTATGTTCCTGGTAAATCAGCTGAGAACATTTTTCGGAGATCTTACAGACAAGGATTATGAATCTGCCATAGCTATGGTACATTCAAGATTCTCTACTAATACAAATCCAAGCTGGAACAGAGCTCATCCTAACCGTTTCATGGTTCATAATGGTGAGATAAATACCATTAAGGGAAATGCAGATAAGATGCTGGCAAGAGAAGAGACCATGCATTCAAAGCTTTTCTCAGAGGAGGATATGACAAAGGTTCTTCCTGTTATTTCTTCAAGTGGTTCTGATTCAGCCATGCTGGATAATACATTAGAGTTTCTGCTTATGAGTGGAATGGATCTTCCTCTTGCAGCAATGATAGCAATACCTGAACCATGGGCTCATAATGAAACTCTTTCTCAGGATGAAAGAGATTTTTATCAGTATTATGCAACAATGATGGAGCCATGGGATGGCCCTGCATCAATCCTTTTCTCAGATGGTGATGTAATGGGAGCAATCCTGGACAGAAATGGTCTCAGACCTTCAAGATATGTTGTAATGGATGACGGAAGACTCATCCTTTCATCAGAGGTGGGAGTGCTTCCACTTGATGAAAAGCATATCATCCGTAAGGAAAGACTTCATCCAGGAAAAATGCTTCTCGTAGATACAAAGGAAAAGAGAATCTACAACGATGAAGAGATAAAGGAAAAGTATGCTCATAAGGAGCCATATGGAGAGTGGCTTAATCTGAGTCTTCTGGAATTAAAGGATATCAAGATTCCAAATGAAAGAGTTCCTGAGATATCAGGGGAGGAAAGACAGAAGCTTCAGAAAGCATTTGGCTATACCTATGAGAATTATCATGAAGGCATAATGAACATGGCACTGAATGCAACTGAGCAGATTGGTTCCATGGGTGTGGATACACCTATAGCTGCATTATCCAAGGAATATCAGCCATTATTCTACTACTTCAAACAGCTTTTTGCCCAGGTAACAAATCCTCCTATAGATGCAGAGCGTGAGAAGATAGTTACATCAAGAACAGTATATGTTGGTAAAAATGGTAATCTTCTGGAGGAGCGTCCGGAGAACTGCCACGTTCTCAAAATTCACAATCCAATCCTGACTGATCTGGATATGCTGAAAATCAAGCATCTGAATAAGGATGGAATCAAGGCAACAACGGTTTCACTTCTTTATTATAAGAGTACACCAATGAAGAGAGTTCTGGATCATCTCTTTGTTGAAGTAGATAAGGCCTATAAAGAAGGTGCAAGCATCCTTATTCTTTCAGACAGAGGCGTGGATGAAAACCATGTGGCTATACCTTCACTTCTTGCAGTTTCTGCAGTTCATAAGCATCTGGTAGCAACCAAGAAATGTACGGCTATGTCACTTATTCTTGAATCAGGTGAGCCTCGTGAGGTGCATCATTTTGCAACACTTCTGGGATATGGTGCTTCAGCAGTCAATCCATATCTTGCACACTCAACAATTCAGGAGCTTATAGATGACGGACTCCTTGACAAAGACTACTATGCTGCAGTTGAAGATTATGACAGTGCTATCCTCAGCGGTATTGTAAAGATAGCTTCCAAGATGGGAATATCAACCATCAGATCATATCAGGGCAGCAAGATATTTGAGGCAATCGGTATCTCCGAGGCAGTTATAAATGAATACTTCCCTGGAACAGTCAGCCGTATAGGTGGTATAACACTGGATGATATCGGAAGAAATGTGGATGCACAGCACAGCAAGGCATTTGATCCACTGGGACTTCCGGTTAATCTGGAGCTTACTGCTACAGGACGTCATAAATCCCGTAGTCAGGGTGAAAATCATAGATATAATCCTCAGACCATTCATATGCTTCAGATGGCAACAAGAGAAGGGGATTATGAGAAGTTTAAACAGTATACTCAGATGGTTGATTCAGAAAAAACAGGTTATCTGAGAAGCCTTATGGATTTCCAGTTCCCTGAAAATGGAATTCCTCTTGAGGAGGTTGAGCCTGAAGAATCAATCGTTCAGAGATTTAAGACTGGTGCCATGTCATATGGTTCCATTTCAGAGGAAGCTCATCAGACCCTTGCCATAGCCATGAATCATCTTCATGGAAAGTCAAACAGTGGTGAAGGTGGAGAGAGCGACGAGAGAATAGCATCAGCAGGTACAGACAATGACAGAAGCTCAGCCATCAAGCAGGTGGCCAGCGGAAGATTCGGTGTTACAAGTAAGTATCTTGTAAGCGCCAAGGAAATACAGATAAAGATGGCTCAGGGAGCAAAGCCGGGTGAAGGTGGACATCTTCCGGGAAAGAAGGTTTATCCATGGATTGCAAAGACCCGTCATTCAACACCAGGTGTGAGCCTTATATCACCTCCACCTCATCATGATATTTACTCCATCGAGGATCTGGCGCAGCTGATATATGACCTGAAAAATGCCAATAAGTATGCTCGTATTTCCGTAAAGCTGGTTTCAGAAGCCGGAGTAGGAACTGTAGCAGCAGGTGTTGCAAAAGCAGGAGCACAGGTAATCCTGGTATCAGGATATGACGGTGGTACCGGAGCTGCACCTCTTAGCTCAATCCATAATGCAGGACTTCCATGGGAAATGGGTCTGGCAGAAACACATCAGACACTTATCCAGAACGGCCTTAGAAATCAGGTAGTGATCGAGACCGACGGAAAGCTTATGAGCGGTAGAGATGTTGCCATAGCAGCAATTCTCGGTGCAGAGGAATTCGGATTTGCTACAGCACCACTGGTAACCATGGGCTGTGTAATGATGAGAGTATGTCAGCAGGATACATGTCCTATGGGTGTTGCTACTCAGAATCCTGAGCTTAGAAAGCGCTTCAGAGGAAAGCCTGAATATGTGGAAAACTTCATGCTCTTTATAGCAAGAGAGCTTCGTGAATACATGGCTAAGCTGGGAGTAAGAACCATCGAGGAGCTGGTAGGAAGAACTGATCTTCTGAAGGTTAAGGAGATAAATGAGGCTGCAGCTGAGGAAGTAAATGTGGATGCTGCTGAACTTATAGATCTGAGAAGAATTCTGGTAGATATGTCATCAGTGGACAGAAGCCTCCAGACCTTCCATGCAGATAAGAAATATGATTTCAAATTAAACGAGACCAAGGATGAAAAGGTACTTCTTAAGTCAGCAGGAGTAAAGGAACTTCTGAAGTCCGGTTCAAGTGAACCAAAGAGCAGTTCCATCGATATAGATATAACTAATACAGACAGAACCTTCGGAACACTTCTGGGATCAGAGCTTACAAGATCCTTCCCTGAAGGACTTCCTGAGGATACCATTAATGTAAACTGCAAGGGTTCCGGCGGACAGAGCTTTGGAGCATTTATCCCACAGGGACTTACCCTTCATCTTACAGGTGATTCAAATGATTATTTCGGAAAAGGTCTTTCAGGCGGAAAGCTTATAATCCATGCACCAAAGGATGCAGGTTATAATCCGGAGGAAAATATAATCATAGGTAACGTTGCTTTATACGGAGCTACTTCAGGAGAGGCTTATATAGCAGGTATGGCAGGAGAGAGATTCTGTATAAGAAACTCCGGTGCTGTTGCAGTAGTAGAAGGCGTAGGAGAACATGGATGCGAGTACATGACAGGTGGTCGTGCAGTAATCCTGGGACCTACCGGAAAGAACTTTGCTGCAGGTATGAGCGGCGGTATAGCTTACGTACTTGATGAGGAGAATACATTATATAAGAACCTCAATAAGCAGCTGGTAAATATGGAAAAGGTTGAATATAAAAATGATATCGAAGAGCTTAGAACCATGATTGAAAAGCATGTTAAGTTCACCGGTTCAAAGAAGGGACAGATGATACTTGATAGCTTCGACGATTATATTCAGCATTTCAAGAAGATAATTCCTGTGGATTACAAGGAAATGTTAAGACTTACAGCAGAATGCGAAGAGCAGGGAATGAATCACGAGCAGGCACAGATTGAAGCTTTTACAAAGCTGGTTGGATAGTTAGTAATTAGTTAAATGAAAGGAATATCTTATGGGAAAACCAACAGGATTTTTAGAGTATGAAAGATTAGACGGTCCGGTTGTGACTGAGGAAAACAGAATTAAAAATTTCCTGGAATTTCATTCTCTGCTTAGTTTAGAAGATCAGAAACTTCAAGCATCCAGATGTATGGACTGCGGTGTACCATTTTGTCAGGCCGGACTTATGATATCCGGCATGGCATCAGGCTGTCCCCTTCATAACCTTGTTCCGGAATTAAATGATCTGGTATACAGAGGAAGACTTGAACAGGCCTACAAGCGACTGAGCATGACTCACAGCTTTCCGGAATTCACATCAAGAGTATGTCCTGCTCTTTGTGAAAATGCCTGCACCTGCGGGCTTCATGGTGATGCGGTAGCTACAAAGGAAAATGAAAAAACAGTTATCGAATATGCTTTTGAAAATGGTCTTGTAAAGGAAGAAACCGCAGAGTCCAGAACAGGTAAAAAGGTTGCAGTAGTAGGAAGTGGTCCTTCAGGACTTGCAGCAGCCCAGATGTTAAACAGAAGAGGTCATCTGGTTACTGTATATGAAAGAAATGATCGTATAGGCGGACTTCTGAGATATGGTATACCAAACATGAAGCTGGACAAGAAGGTTATAGACAGAAGAGTAAAGCTGATGGAAGAGGCAGGAGTAAGGTTTATAACTAATGTAAATGTCTGCGGAAGCAAGGCAGTTGATACAGCAGTTTCTGAGAAGACCAAATATATTACGGCAGAAGAGCTTGAGAAGGAATACGATGCAGTAATACTTGCCTGTGGTGCTTCAAATCCAAGAGATATAAAAGCGCCGGGAAGAGACACAAAAGGAATATATTTTGCAGTTGATTTCCTTGGAAGGGTAACAAAGAGTCTTCTGGATACTGATTTTGATATATTAAAGACTTCAGATAAAGATAAATCCAAGGTATTTCCATTTAGTGAAGTCAGTGGAAAGAATGTGGTAATAATCGGTGGTGGTGATACCGGAAATGACTGCGTGGGAACAAGCATTCGTCTGGGAGCTGCATCAGTTATCCAGCTGGAGATGATGCCATGTCCTCCGACTGAAAGAACAGCTTCTAATCCATGGCCTGAGTGGCCGCGCATCCTGAAGACCGATTATGGTCAGGAGGAAGCTATCTACAGCTTCGGCAAAGATCCACGTCTTTATCAGACTACCGTAAAGGAATTCATTTCCGAAACAGTTAAGAATGAAAAAGGCAAATCAGAAAAAAGACTTAAGGAAGTTATCATTCAGTCACTTGAACCAAAGAGAGATGAAAAGACAGGAAGAATGATGATGGTTCCTGTAGAAGGAACAGAGAAGAAGCTTCCTGCAGATCTGGTACTTATAGCTGCAGGCTTTCTGGGAAGCCAGAGCTATGTAACAGAGGGCTTCGGTGTAGAAGTAGACGCAAGAACAAATGTTAAGACAAAGGCCGGAAAATATGCTACATCCAAACCGGGAGTTTATGTGGTAGGAGATATGCATAGAGGTCAGTCACTGGTGGTATGGGCTATATCAGAAGGTAGAAATGCAGCCCGGGAGGTTGATGAATACCTCATGGGATTTTCAAATCTGTAGAATGGAGGACGAGATGACAAAGTATATTTTTGTAACCGGTGGTGTTGTATCAGGACTTGGAAAAGGAATAACAGCAGCTTCTCTTGGCCGCCTCCTTAAGGAAAGAGGACTTAAGGTAGCTGCTCAGAAGCTTGACCCATATATAAACGTGGACCCGGGAACCATGAGCCCATATCAGCATGGTGAAGTATATGTAACGGAAGATGGGGCTGAGACAGACCTGGATCTTGGCCACTATGAGAGATTTATAGATGAGAACCTGAATAAGTATTCCAATCTTACTTCAGGTAAGGTTTACTGGAATGTACTTAACAAGGAAAGACGTGGAGAATATCTTGGCTCCACAGTTCAGGTCATTCCTCATATCACAAATGAAATAAAGGAATTTGTTTACAGAGTAGGAAATGAAACTGATGCAGATGTAGTTATCACTGAGATCGGTGGTACCATCGGTGATATAGAATCCCAGCCATTCCTGGAGGCTGTAAGACAGATTTCACTGGAGGTTGGAAAGGAGAACAGTCTTTTTGTACATGTTACTCTGGTTCCTTATCTTCATGGCTCAAATGAACATAAATCAAAGCCTACACAGCATTCAGTAAAAGAGCTTCAGGGTATGGGAATCAATCCGAATATCATAGTACTCAGATGTGATGAGCCTCTGGAAAAATCAATATTCCAGAAGATTTCAATGTTCTGTAATGTTAAGGAAGACTGTGTAATAGAGAACAGAACCCTTCCGAATCTT
>CADBMW010000103.1 GCA_902795855.1 uncultured Lachnospiraceae bacterium | reverse complement strand
CAGCTGCACCAACTACAGCGGCTGCACCAACTGCTACACCGACGCCAACTACAGCACCTGCTGCTGAAGCAGAGATTCCTGCTGTTGGTACACAGGAGAAGTCCAAGGATGGTAAGGCATCCTACGAAGTTAATGGAACAACTAAGGATGATAAGGGTAATACAGTAGCAGCAGTTACATTTGAGAAGCCGGAAGGAAATGCAGCTAAATCCTCAACAATGACTGTTCCGGATCAGGTTGTTCTGGCAGATGGAACTACAGCAGTTGTAACTGAGATTGCACCTAAGGCTCTCTATAAGAATAAAAAGATTAAGACACTCATTATAGGAAAGAATGTAACCAAAGTAGGAAAGAATGCTCTTAGAGACTGCAAAAATCTGAAGATTATAAAGATTAAGTCCAAGAAGCTGACTAAGAAATCCTTCGGTAAGAATTGTCTGAAGAATATAAATAAAAATGCTATAATTTATGTACAGAAGTCTCTTACAAAGAAGCAATATAACGAATTAAAGAAAGCTCTGAAGAAGGCAGGAATTCCGAAGACCGTTAAGATCAAGAAAAAGAAAATGTAATATATTGTGGGAAGTTATAAATGTTTTATGGGTTTATAGGAGGATATTTATATGTTAAAAGAGTGGGTGAAAGAGGAAAGACCATCTGATGAAGTGATACGTGAGCGTCTGGAAAAGGCCCGTGCAGAGCTGGCAGTAAGGCAGATGGCAATTAAGGAAAAGGGACTTCCGGTACTGGTCATAATGGATGGCTGGGGAGCTGCCGGAAAAGGTAGTGTTCTGGGAAGAATTATTAAAAATCTTGATCCAAGATTTTTCAAATGTGAGACTCTTACAGAGGAGTCAATCGAAGAAGCCAGAAGACCATTTCTCTATAGATATTTTGTGCGTATTCCTAAAGCAGGTCAGATTTCATTCTTTGACGGCAGCTGGATGGATGAGGTTACAAATGAATATCTTCATGGAGAGGTTGATCAGGATGATTACAGGTCTCATCTTACCAGTATCAAGCGTTTTGAAAGACAGCTGAATGACAATGGATACCTTGTTGTTAAATTTTTCTTCCACATAGACGAGAAGGTTCAGAGGAAGCGTCTTGAGGAGCTGGAAAGCGACAAGTATACCAAGTGGCGCGTATCCAAGAAGGATAAATGGCAGAATAAGCATTATAATAAGTGCCTGGATGTATATGATGATTATATCGAGGCTACCAATCAGTTTGTGGCTCCATGGTATTTCATAGATTCCACAAATAAAAAGTGGTCTGAATTACAGGTAACTGAAATTCTTATATCCAGTATAGATACAGCTCTTAAAAATGCTGATATCGAGAAGAATTCACCGCTCCTTCAGAACACATTCCCGCTTAAATCCATTCCTAAGCTGGCGGATACAAAGCTGGATAAGACTATAACTGATGAGGACTATAAGCAGCAGCTGGATTCATTACAGAAGAGACTGTCAGAGCTTCATAATGCTCTCTATCATAAGAAGATTCCTGTAGTTATAGCTTATGAAGGCTGGGATGCAGCCGGTAAGGGCGGAAATATCAAACGTATAGCTGCGGCTCTCGACCCAAGAGGTTATGAGGTTCATCCTATAGCCAGTCCAGAACCTGCTGAGAAAGCAAGGCATTATCTCTGGAGATTCTGGAACAGACTTCCTAAGGACGGCCATATTGCCATATTTGACAGGACCTGGTATGGAAGAGTCATGGTTGAGAGGCTGGAAGGCTTTTGTAGTGAGAATGACTGGCAGAGAGCATACAATGAGATAAATGAATTTGAAAAAGAGCTGGCTGACTGGAATTGTGTGGTTATCAAGTTCTGGGTTCAGATTGATAAGGAAACACAGCTGGAAAGATTTACAGCTCGCCAGAATACTCCTGAGAAGCAGTGGAAGATTACAGATGAAGACTGGCGTAACAGAGAAAAATGGGATCTTTATGAGGAAGCTATCGATGAAATGCTTCAGAAGACAAATACAAGCTTTGCCCCTTGGCATGTGCTGGAATCCAATGACAAGAAATATGCCAGAATCAAAGCCCTGAAGATAGTAATCAAGGCCATTGAAAAGAAGCTGGCTGAGGTTTAAAGGGGTATAAAAACAGATTTTAAACACAGTATTAATAAAGAAAAGTCTTGAAACCACAATTTCAAGACTTTTCTTTGCTTTTAAACCCTACATATGGTAGAATAAGTGAATGTTTTAAGCATTTATAAGTATTACAGCCGGAGTATAAAAAAATAGGATAGGTGAATATTTAATGGAAACGATTAAAACAATTGATTATGAAGAAGAAATGGGGCAGGACTATGTGGATTATGCCATGTCCGTTATCACCGAGAGAGCACTTCCCGATGTTAAGGACGGTCTCAAGCCTGTTCAGAGAAGAATAATCTATTCTCTGTCTGAGCTTACAAAGTCTGACAGCCCTCACCGTAAATGTGCCCGTATAGTCGGCGATACCATGGGTAAATATCATCCCCACGGTGACAGTTCAATATATGAAGGTCTTGTAAACCTGGCCCAGAGCTGGAAGCTTCCGATTCCTCTGGTGGATCCTCACGGAAACTTCGGTGATGTATCCGGTTCAGGTGCAGCTGCTATGCGTTATACCGAGGCGCGTATATCAAAATATGCTGAGGAAGGTCTGAAGGATCTTAAATACTGTGAATTCATGCCTAACTTCGACGGAACAGAAAATGAACCTGTTCATATTCCATTTCTTGTACCTAATATGCTCACTTCCGGAGCTACGGGTATTGCCGTTGGTATGGCTACCAATATTCCTACCCATAATCTTGAAGAAGTGGCTGACGCCGAAATAGCCTATCTGGAGAATCCTGATATTACAACTGATGAGCTTCTGGATATTGTAAAGGGACCGGACTTTGCCACAGGGGGTATCATAAATGCAGACAGAGATACTCTTCGCAATATATATGAAACAGGTCTTGGAAAAATAAAGGTCAGAGGTAAGGTTGAAATCAGGGATGCAGGAAGAGGCAGAAGATCAATCTGCGTAACTGAGATACCATTTACCATGATCGGTGCCACCGAGAAATTCCTAAATACTGTGGCTGATCTTGTGCGTCAGGGCAAGCTGCCTGCAGTAGTGGATATAGCAGACAGAGGCGATAAGGACGGAGAATGTCTTGCCATAGATGTTAAGAAGGGTACTACTGACGAAGAGATACAGAAGATACTTAATCTTCTTTATAAGAAGGCAGGTCTGGAAGAGAATTATTCCGTAAATATGAACTGTATCTATAACAAGAAGCCTGAGGTTATGGGACTTCGTCGTATTCTGCAGACCTACACTGAGTACAAGTGGGAGGTATATACAGCCAAGTATGAAAGACTTTTGGCTGACCAGCAGGATGTAAGAGAGGTTAAAAGCGGACTCCTTGAGGCTGTGGATGTTATAGACCTGATAATAGAGATTCTCCGTGGTTCCAATTCCACCAAGGAAGCTAAGAAATGTCTTATGTTAGGTAAGACAGACAATATCAAATTCAGATATAAAGGCTCCATAAATGATGCAAAGGAACTTCATTTCACAGAGCAGCAGACAGATGCCATACT
>CADBMW010000102.1 GCA_902795855.1 uncultured Lachnospiraceae bacterium | reverse complement strand
CTTTGGTCAGATGACTGGTCAAAGGGATTCTATCCAGATGGTAAGGTATTCTGCTACTTTGGACCAGCTTGGCTTATTAACTTCTGTATGAACGCTGACGATCCTGAGTCACTTGCTGGACAGGGTAAGTGGGGCGCTACAACAGGACCTCAGGGATTCTACTGGGGCGGTACATGGATCTGTGCTGCTAACGGAACAGATAACCCTGGACTTGTTGCTGATATCATCAGAAAGCTTACAACAGATGAGACAATCATGACAGACATCGTTAAGGATGATAGCGACTTCGTTAACAATAAGCCAGCTATGGAAGCTGCTGCAACAGATGACGGATATGCATTCGATGTTCTTGGTGGACAGAATCCACTTGGAATGTTCTGTGAGGGAGCTGACAAGATCGATCTTTCTAACCTTTCAGAGTATGATCAGGGATGTAACGAATCATTCCAGGCAGCTATGAAGGATTACTTCGAAGGAAACACAAAGACATATGAAGAAGCACTTGATGCATTCTATCAGTCAGTAACAGAGAAGTATCCAGAGCTTTCATACTAGGATTCATTCTAAGCTATTGCTAGAGGGTTTTCACAGCCCTAAATAAAAAATTATAGCGTGCCTGCATCGGGCCCACCGAGAGGGCACGCTTTAATTAACTTTTTATACACTATTAAAACATGGTATAGCGGAGGTAGCAGAATGAAACAAAATAAAAAAGGAAATGTTGTGCGCTATAACCGTTGGGGGTATTACTTCTTAATTCCTTTTGTTGTAGTCTTCACCATCTTTCAGTTGATACCGCTGTGTTCAACAATTTACAACAGTTTCTTCGAGCATTATTTTAAAAATGGTCTTACTGAGGTTGGACCAAGATTTCTTGGATTAGAAAATTATAAGACACTATTTACTAATGGTGATTTGTTTAAATATTTTGGAAATACAATGATCATGTGGATTGCTGGTTTCATTCCTCAGATTCTTGTATCGCTGCTTCTTGCAGCATCGTTCTCAGATCCATCACTTAGACTTAAGGGAAGACCTTTCTTCCAGTCAGTAATCTATCTGCCGAACCTTATTATGGCATCTGCGTTCGCAATGTTATTCTTCACATTGTTCTCAGATTCAGGTCCTATTAACTCAATGCTTTTGAGCATGGGAGCTATTGATGAGCCTTACAAATTCCTTTCACATACCGGAAGTGCAAGAGCACTTGTTGCATTCATGAACTTCCTTATGTGGTTTGGTAATACGACTATCCTTCTCCTTGCTGGTATGCTTGGTATCGATACGTCTTATTTCGAGGCTGCCGAAGTTGACGGCGCAAATGCTACACAGATATTCTTCAAGATTACACTTCCTATCTTAAGACCTATCCTTATATTTGTTATGATAACATCTCTTATCGGTGGTCTTCAGATGTTCGACGTACCTCAGATCCTTACTAACGGTGAAGGTAGTCCTGTAAGAACAACTATGACACTTATTATGTATCTGAATAAGCACCTCTATAGTAAGAACTATGGTATGGGTGGTGCTCTCTCAGTACTGTTATTCATCATTACTGGTATACTTAGTATTATCGTATTTAAGTTTAACCAGCAGACAGACAAGTAAGGAGGGCACGTCATGGAAGAAAGAAAAAACAATGGTGTGGCTATCCACACTCGTCGAGTTATAGCGTATGTTGTACTTATTTTGGTAACTATACTCTGTTTATTCTGGTTCTATATACTCTTCGTAAATGCAACCAGATCAAAGTCAGACCTTAATAAGGGATTCACAATCATCCCAGGTGGTTACTTTGCAAAGAACCTTTACAATCTGTTCCACAACAGTAACCTTCCAATTATAAGAGGTCTCTTGAACAGTCTTATAATTTCACTTTGTACAGCAGGACTTAGTACATACTTCTCAACAATGACAGCATTTGCTATTCATGCATATGACTTCAAGCTTAAGAAGGTTATGTTTACATTTATACTTGCAATTATGATGATTCCTACACAGGTAACTGCTCTTGGATTCCTTAATCTCTTGAGAAAGATTCACCTGATGGATTCATTCATTCCACTTATTGTTCCTGCAATAGCAGCTCCTGCAGTATTCTTCTATATGAAGCAGTACATGGAAGCTAATATTCCTCTGGAACTTATGGAATCAGCACGTATAGACGGTGCTGGAGAGTTTCGTATATTTAACCAGATAGCTCTTCCTCTTATGAAGCCAGCTATCGCAGTACAGGCAATTTTCGCTTTCGTTACAAGCTGGAATAACTACTTTACTCCTGCTCTTGTACTTAAGTCAGATAACAAGAAGACTCTGCCTATCCTTATAGCAACTCTTAGATCTGCAGACTTCCTGAAGTTTGATATGGGTCAGGTTTATATGTTCATCGCCATGTCAATCCTTCCGGTTATCGTAGTTTACATCTTTATGGCTAAGAATATCGTTGCTGGTATGACAGTAGGTGCCGTTAAGGGTTAAGTATATAATTGCATTAAAATGCTATTTAAAGTATAATATAGGGCGTTACTTCGGTAACGCCCTAATTTTTTTACTAGTAGATGAGGATTTGGAATGAGTAAGAATAATAAGTCAAAGAAATCAGTTGATAAGGATAATTTAGAAAAAAATAATGTGGAGATTGATGCTACTGAGGCGAGTGTTGATTCTACGGAGGTTGTCAAAAAGCAGGAGAGTGAGGAGCCGCCGGTTCCTCAGACTAAGGTTCAGAGGTTTTTCGGTAAGTTTGATATTTTTGGCGATCTGTTCTTTTTGAATATTATTTTTGTGGTTTCATGTATTCCTGTTTTTACAATAGGTGCTGCTTTTACAGCTCTTTATACTGTTACAAATAAGATGGTAATGGGTAAGGAGGGACCTGTTAAGGATGAATATATTAAGGCTTTTAAGGAGAATTTTAAGCAGGCTACTTCTATATGGATTGTTGATCTGATTTATTTGTTCTTGTTTTATCTGCAGTATGGATATTATCTTTCAAATGATAATAATGTGACAAAGTATTTGTTTATTTTCATGGGATTTGAGTTTATTCTTTTTGCCTTTGCTTTTCCGCTTCAGTTTCCACTTCTGGCAAGATATGAGAACACTACTCTGAAAATGATCATTAATTCTTTGGTTCTTTCTGTTGCGAATATCACAGTATGGTTTCGACTGTTTTTCATCTGGATGTTTCCGGTTGTTTTATATTATCTGAGACCAAACTGGTTTATTTATACATGGTATCTCTGGGTGCTTTTTGTTTTTGCACTGTTTACCTATGTTTGTTCCATGTTTCTTGCCAAGTTCTATGAAAAGCTCGAAAAACCTAAAAAGCCTGAAAAGTAAGCTTACTTAAAATATCTAATTTATAGATGTATAATACCTAAGAATATAAAGGCCTTAAAACCTTGAACACTTACAATCATGGTGTTATACTTAACGATATTTTGAAAAAACAAGGAATGGAATTGAGGACAGATATTTTATGATCTGTCAAACTGAGAGGAGAAAATAATGGAAAACACCAACATACCTGAAATTTTCGGTTCACTTGTCTTCAACGACAAGGTAATGAGAGAAAGGCTTTCTGATGATGTCTATGAATCTCTAAGGAAGACCATAGATGAAAATGTAAAGCTTGACGAGAATGTGGCTGATGCAGTAGCTGAGGAAATGAAGAAATGGGCTATTGAGAATGGTGCCACACATTATACCCATTGGTTCCAGCCACTTACAGGTGTAACAGCAGAGAAGCATGACAGCTTTATAACTCCTGCTCCTGATGGTGGAGTGGTAATGGAATTCTCAGGTAAAGAGCTGATAAAGGGAGAGCCGGATGCATCATCCTTCCCTTCAGGTGGTCTTAGAGCAACCTTTGAGGCAAGAGGTTATACTGCCTGGGATCCAACATCTTATGCATTTATAAAGGATCATACTCTTTGTATCCCTACAGCCTTCTGTTCATTTTCAGGAGAGGCTCTTGACAAGAAGACCCCACTTCTTCGTTCAATGCAGGCAATCAACAGACAGGCAAAAAGAATACTTAAGCTTTTCGGACACGAAGATGTTAAGTATGTAAAGACAAGTGTAGGTCCTGAACAGGAATATTTCCTTATAGACAGAGAGGTTTGGAATAGAAGACCGGACCTTAAATATACAGGAAGAACCCTTTTTGGTGCTATGCCTCCAAAGGGTCAGGAAATGGATGATCATTATTTTGGTGTAATAAAGCCAAGAGTTGCTGAGTTCATGGAGGATCTGAACAATGAGCTCTGGAAGCTTGGAATACTTGCCAAGACAGAGCATAATGAGGTGGCTCCTGCACAGCATGAGCTTGCACCTATATATTCCACAACAAATGTAGCAACTGATGCTAATCAGCTGACTATGGAAATAATGAAAAAGGTAGCTAATCGTCATGGTATGGTATGCCTTCTTCATGAGAAGCCATTTGCGGGAGTAAATGGTTCTGGAAAGCATAATAACTGGTCTATTTCAACAGATACAGGCATAAATCTCATGTCTCCCGGTGAGACTCCATATGAGAATGCCCAGTTCCTGCTTTTCCTTGCTGCAGTTATTCAGGCAGTAGATGATTATCAGGATCTGCTGAGACTTTCAGTGGCTACTGCAGGAAATGACCATCGACTTGGTGCCAATGAAGCACCTCCGGCAATCATTTCCATATTCCTGGGAGATGAGCTTTCAGCTGTGCTTGATGCCATTAAGAATGATAAGCCATATGCAGGAACCCAGGAGGTTAAGATGAAGCTGGGAGTTCACGCACTTCCAAGATTCAGAAGAGATACAACCGATAGAAACAGAACATCACCATTTGCATTTACAGGAAATAAGTTCGAATTCCGTTCTCTTGGTTCTGCAAATAGTATAGCCTGCTGTAATATCATGCTTAATGCTGCAGTTGCAGAGAGCCTGAGACAGTATGCGGACGAGCTGGAAAATGCGGAGGATTTCGAAACACAGCTTCATGCCCTTATAAAGAGAGTTATCACCGAGCATGAGAGAATCCTATTTGACGGAAACGGATATGGTGAAGACTGGGTTAAGGAAGCTACTGAAGTAAGAGGTCTTTCTAATCTCAAGACCACAGCAGATGCTATGCCTCGCCTTCTGGATGAAAAGAATAAGAAAATGCTTATGGATCATAAGGTATTTACCGAGGCTGAGCTTCAGTCCAGATGTGAGATAATGCTTGAAAACTATGTTAAGACAGTAAATATAGAAGGTCTCACCATGGTAGACATGGTTCGTAAGAATTATCTGCCTGCCATTGAAAGATATCTGTTCAGACTTGCTGAAACCACAAATCTTATGAGACAGGTCAGCAGTAAGGTGAGCTGTGATTATGAAGTATCTACAATGGAGAGACTTGCTGAACTTACTGACTGCATCATGACAGCAGTTGTTGATCTGGAAAAAGTACTTTCCACCTTTAAAACACTGGAGGATATTTTCGAGTCTTCAGAGTTTGTAAGAGATGAGATGCTTCCGAAAATGGAAACACTCCGTAAATACGTGGATGAGGCTGAAATGCTGACTTCTCAGAGAGACTGGCCATTCCCAAGTTATGGACAGCTTCTGTTCAGCGTAAACTAATATAAATATTCCTATGCACTGGTAGTAAAAAATGACTATCAGTGCATTTTTTTTATTGATACATAGGGAATAATATATTAAAATGGTTCTATGGATTCAAATAACATAAATCTGAATAGAATAGCGGAAGCTTTGCTTTTTGATTATTCCAGTATTTACTATGTCAATGCTGTAACCAATGAGTATGAGTGGTATTCCTTTAACCCGGAATTCAGGTCATTAAAGGTAGAATCAGGGGGTAAAAACTTTTTTGAAGACCTGGTACGGGATGCTGATCAAGTTATCCATGAGGAAGATAAGCATATCTTTATGGAAGATATGAAGAAGGAAAATCTTGTGGGAAACATGAAAAAAGGCACTATGCAAAGCATGGTTTACCGTCTTATGATAGACGGAAAGCCTGTATGGCATACAGTCAGACTCATCAGAGGTTTCAGTGAAAATGATGACTACTTTATTCTGGGTGTTCTTAATATTGACGATGAAGTAAAGAAACAGCGTCAGCAGGAAAAACTGGAAAAAGAGAATAATGCCTTTGATCAGATTGCATCACAGCTGGCTGGAAGATATGATACCATCTTCTATGTGGATCTTGATACTGACTACTATGTGGAACTTTCGGCTGTAGATATATACAGAGCTGCTGATGTCCCTGAGGAAGGAAATGATTTCTTTGAGGAATCCAGAGCAAATGCCAAACGACTCGTAAACAGAGCAGATCTGCCTAAGATATTGGAAGTATTTACAAAAGATAAAATACTTAAGATGCTTCAGAAGGATTCTACGGTTCAGGTGGATTACAGTCTTTTCATAGAAGAAAAGCTTTTATATCTCAGAATGTCCATAATGCTGACAAAGGATAAAAAGCACCTGATGTACTGTGTGGAAAACAGACAGAGTGATATGGCTACAGAAGAGGCACTTCGTGAGATTGAACGTAAAAGTAAAACTTACAATCAGATAGCTACATCTTTGGCAAACCGTTATGATTCTATCTATTATGTTGATGTTGAAACTGATAAATATGAGGAATATAGTGCATCTCCGGAGTATAAACAGTTAAAGTTACAGACCAGCGGAAATAATTTCTTCGATGAATCCATGCTAAATATTCCAAAAGTTATATATGAGGACGACAAAGAAGCGGTCTTAGATGCCATCAGGAAAGAGAACATATTGTCACAGCTGAATGAAATTGGTACTTACTCTCTTACATATCGTTTGATGATGGAAGGAAAACCATGTTACATGAATCTTCGTGTTGTCTGGGCTGAGGATCATAGACATGTCATAATCGGTCTGCAGAATGTTGACGCTCAGATCCGTAAGGAAAATGATCAGAAGCGTGCTCTTAGATCTGCCAGAGAAAAGGCCTTAAGAGATGAACTGACAGGTGTTAAAAACAAAAATGCTTATCAGGAATATGAAAATGAGATTCAGAAAAAGATAGAAGACGGAAGTTCAGAACCATTTGCCATGGTTGTGTGTGATCTGAATAATCTTAAGATTATAAATGATACCTATGGTCATAAGGCCGGAGATAAATACATCCGTGAAGCCTGCAAGATGATATGTCATACATTTACTCATAGTCCTGTTTTCAGAATCGGCGGTGATGAATTTGTGGCAATACTTACGGAATCGGATTTTGATAATCGTGAGGAACTGATGGAACATCTTCAGGATGCGGTAATGCAGAATCTTCATACTGCTACCTCTGCAGTACTGGCATGCGGTATATCTGATTTTGATGTGACAAAGGATACCAAGGTTTCAGATATCTTTGACCGGGCTGATGAATTGATGTATGAAAACAAAAGAATGCTGAAGGCAATGGCCAGTTAAAAGAAATCCTATATAGTAAAAAATAAGGCTGCATCTCAGATGCAGCCTTTATTATGTGCGCATGGCAGCGCTTTTTTCTTAGTGGTGGAAAAGTCTGATGCCTGTGAAGCACATTGCTATTCCATATTTGTTACAGGTCTCTATAACATTATCATCTCTTATGGATCCGCCTGGCTGAGCGATGTACTGAACGCCGCTTCTGTGAGCTCTTTCTACATTATCGCCAAATGGGAAGAATGCATCTGATCCAAGAGAAACTCCTGTGTTCTGCTTAAGCCACTCTTTACGAGCCTCACGAGTAAATACTTCAGGCTTCTCTGTGAAGTATTTCTGCCACTCGCCTTCACCTATAACATCCTCATAATCATCGCTTATATATACATCAATTGTGTTATCTCTGTCTGCACGTCTGATGTCTGCCTTGAATGGAAGATTCAGAACCTGAGGTGACTGACGAAGGAACCATTTGTCTGCCTTGTCTCCGGCAAGTCTTGTACAGTGGATACGTGACTGCTGTCCTGCGCCTATACCAATGGCAGCCCCGTTCTTAACATAGCATACTGAGTTTGACTGTGTATACTTAAGAGTGATCATTGAAATAGCAAGATCAATCTTAGCTGAGTCAGGAAGCTCCTTAGCATCTGTTACGAGATTTGAGAAGAAATCATTATCTATAACAAGTTCATTTCTTCCCTGCTCAAAGGTTACACCATATACATCCTTTGTCTCAATTGCTTCAGGAACATAATCAGGATCTATCTGGAT
>CADBMW010000101.1 GCA_902795855.1 uncultured Lachnospiraceae bacterium | reverse complement strand
ATGCAGAAAGGTCGTGAGTTTTGTCCCTGGTCGGAAGATTATCCATCAAATGAAACGATAGACTTTGATCTGTCGAGGAATGCACTTTATGTTTTGAAAAAAGGCGGAAAAATTTTAGCAGCAATTTCACTTGAGGAAGATGAGGATGTTGACAGTATTTCTTTTTGGGATGATAATCTCAGCCCTGAAGGCGAACTGGCGAGACTGGCTGTGCATCCGGATGAACAAAGCAAAGGTTACGGAAAGATAATGCTCCGCCATGGAATGGAAGAGTTAAAAAATCGAGGCTATAAGGGAATTCATTTTTTGGTAAACAAATATAATGTAAAAGCTTTACGTTGTTATGAGGTTTTTGGATTTCGTGTTGTAGGCGAGGTTCATATGTATGAACAGGATTTTCTTTGTTATGAAAAAAAGATATAAAATACTTTATGGTGCCTGGCACCGTTAAGAAAGTGTTACATGGTGTAACACTTTTGTAACGGTGACAGGCACCTTTTTAAGGTCGCCCTGTAGGAGACCTGTTTCACCCCCTTTTATCGTATACTGAGTCCATCAAATATAAAGGAGGGTCAGTATATGAGCGATAAGAGAAATGTATGGTTGGATGGAATCATGGGTGTGGCTGTAGGTGATGCGCTGGGGCTTCCGGTACAGTTTTTAAGTAGAGAGGAACTTGTAGAAGATCCGGTTACGGGGATGCGTCCCTGTGATTTATATCGATCTCCCATAGGAACCTGGTCGGATGACACTGCCATGACTATGGCTATGCTTGACAGTATCAAACGACTTGGCCATGTAGATGCGGAAAATATAATGCAGAATTTCGTCAAGTGGTTGTATGAAAATGCATTTTCTGCAAATGATCAGTGCATAGATGTAGGTGCCACCTGTTATTATGGAATAGAGAATTATAAAAAACATGGTGATATTTATACCTGTGGCAAGAATGGCGAATATGCAAATGGAAATGGTTCATTGATGAGGACTATGCCAATCTGTTTATACTATGCAGAAAAGGTTAAGTCAGGGGATGCCACTATTGAAGAGGCGATAAATGACATCCATCTGGTATCGGCTCTCACACACAATCACCTCAGAGCATGTATGGCATGTGGACTTTATTTCTTCTGTGTATCGGAAATAGTATATGGCGAAGGTGATCTGATAACCAGGCTTCAAAATGGAATGAACGAAGGTTTCAAATTCTATGGGAGGGATAATGATAGTTTTAAAGAAAACTATAAAGAGTTTAAAAACTATGGATGGTTCCTTGATATTAAAGAGTTTGCAAGTGTTCCGGCAGACTCTATCAGAAGTACCGGTTATGTAGTTGATACATTTGAGGCTGCTATATGGTCGCTCATAAACACAGATTCTTATCGGGATGCGATGATCAAGGCTGTTAATCTTGGCGATGATACAGATACAGTAGCTGCAATAGCCGGAGGGCTGGCGGGGCTGTATTATGGATATGAGTCTATCCCGGAGGAATGGCTTGCAGTTCTCAGAAAGAGAGATTGGATAATAGATTCCTGCACATAGACTTGGGGGTACCCATAATCCAACTTGAAAAGAGTTTTTATAACCCTTATACTAATAAGGCATTATTAGTTTGAAAGGTTATCGATTATTATGAATCAGATTCTTGTTGTAGAAGATAATGAAGATTATCAGGAGCTGCTGGTCAATTTTCTTTCGAATTCGGGGTTTGCTGTGACCACAGCAGATGATGGGCTTATGGCCTTTGACTCTATGGAGGAGAAGGAGTTTGATCTGGTGATCCTGGATATAATGCTTCCGAAGATTGATGGATTTACACTTTGTGAGCTTATCAGAAAAAAGAGTGATGTTCCTATCATCATGCTTACTGCAAAGTTCAGCGAGGAGGATCAGCTTCGCGGCTACAGCCTGAAGGTAGATGAATATATATCGAAGACTGTTTCCATGCCACTTCTGGTAAGTAAGGTTGAGGCCATACTTAGGAGAAGTGGAAAGGTGTCCGATGAACAGACTCTTTCTTTTAAAGGGATTGTGCTTGATATAAATACCCACACCGTAAAGGTATGGGGAGAAAGCGTGGATTTTACCCTTAAAGAATTTGATATATTATATGAGCTTATGAAGGCCGACGGCGGCGTGGTGACTCGCAAGTCACTTCTCTCCAAGCTGTGGGATTATGAGTATTATGAAGATACAAGAATAGTGGATACTCATATT
Source organism: uncultured Lachnospiraceae bacterium (assembly GCA_902795855.1). GTDB lineage: Bacteria > Bacillota > Clostridia > Lachnospirales > Lachnospiraceae > Eubacterium_Q. The sequence continues at coordinate 5,886 of CADBMW010000101.1, read as the reverse complement.
AAAAATATTCGAAAGAAGCTGGGGACAGAGGACTGCATAGAAACCGTGAGAGGAATCGGATACAAGCTAACCTAAAAGGATACGGGCACCATGAAAAATCTGACTATAAAAACTTTCTTTATATTTCTTCTTCTTTCAATTCTCGTAATAGGTGCGGTTTATACTGCTCTATTTATTTTCACTCCATACTCAAATGAAAAGAAATATGCTGCCTACGTCGAAGCGGAGTCGAAGGCGGCTGTGGAAAAATGCATGAGCTCTGATGCGGAGGATGGAAATGACATTCTAAATTCACTTGTTGCCAGAACTGGAGCGGACGTGAAGCTCCTGGACGCGCAGGAACTTAAAAATGACATTCCTGAAGTTGAATTCGGTAAACCTGATTCCAACAATCCTGATTTCACCTACCCCTTCCGTTTTCAGAATAGTGATACTGAGTATATGCTGAAGGTAACCTGCAGCGATGTCCGGATTAAGGATTATCAAAAGAGCGTTCAGAAGAGCATTCCTGTGGTGGTTATACTTTCCATCATTCTTTCATTTGCTGGGGCCAAGATTTTTTCCTACTACATGAAACGGCCTATAGTGCGAATGAGTAAGATCGCTCAGAGGATGTCAGAGCAGGACTTCGACTGGTACTGCCCGGACGAGAGGGATGATGAGATAGGAGTTCTTGCCAAGAGTCTGAATAAGCTTTCTGATGAGCTGAGCGCAGCTCTGACCAAACTAAATGACAAGAACCTTTATCTGAAAAATGAGATTTCTCTTGAGAAGGAACGGGAGCGAAGAAGGATGCTATTTTTCTCCGGAGTTTCTCATGAACTGAAAACGCCTATATCTGTGGTGATAGGTCAGATAGAAGGTATGCGTTCAGGAATCGGAGTTTATAAAGATAGAGATAAATATCTTGAAAAATGCAGTAATACATTAAATGAGCTGGTGAACTTCATAAATGAAATACTTCTCGTTTCTCATATAGATATGGGGGATGTTGACGATCAGAAAACAACTAGGATAGACAGTATCCTGGATGAAGAGATCGCATTTTATGACGGGCTGATTACTGAAAAAAATATCGAGCTGGAATATGAGGTTCCGGACAATGTTAACTTTAGAGGTGATGAAAATCTTCTGAAGAAAGCACTGGGGAATGTGCTTGGAAATGCTTTCAAATACACTCCGGAGGGCGGAACTGTGAAAGTGCAGCTGACGAAGCTCTCGGATGATGAAGAAGGAAGCGGCGTGGAGCTGAAGGTTATCAATTCCCCGGCTCACATAGACGAGCAGCATCTGTCCCATCTGTTTGAAGCATTTTACAGAGCTGATACCAGCAACAAGGACGGCAGCGGTTTGGGGCTTTATATAACCGGAATGGTTCTGGAAATGTTTGATGCGGAGTATAGCATCAGGAACACGGATGAGGGCGTTGAATTTAAAGTGGTACAGTAAAGGGGTGGAGTAAGAGTTCACACAAACTCCACATTTCCCACAGCCACACTACAAATAAAAAGTGATAAAAAATATGGTAGAGTTAAACGAGTATTGGTCAGATCGATACTGAAGGCTCTACCATTTTTTGTGTGGAGGACACTAATAATGAATATTGATATTAATGATGTTACCATGATTTACCCTTCCGGAAAGAAGGCACTCTCGGATGTGAGCTTCTCGGTTAAGAGTCCGGACTTTGTAGGAATCCTGGGGCCAAATGGTGCCGGCAAGTCAACTCTTATGAAGCTTATGACGGCAGGCCTCATGGAAACAAAAGGTGAAATCCTTGTGGATGATAAAAAGCTTTTGCAACAGGAAAATGATTTCAAGAGAAAGCTGGGATATCTGCCTCAGACCTTCGGACTTTTCGAGGAGCTTACAGTATGGCAGTTCCTTGATTACATGGCATCCCTGAAGAGTATAAAAGGTAAGGATGAGATAGAATGGGCTCTTGAGAAAACCGGACTTCAGGATAAGAAAAAGGTTCGTATAGGAAATCTGTCAGGAGGTCAGAAACAGCGCGTGGGTATAGCCCAGGCAATCATGGGTAAGCCTGAGATAATGATATTGGATGAGCCTACCGTAGGTCTGGATCCGGAGGAGCGGGTAAGGTTCAGAAACACATTTTCGGAAATGTCCAGCGATCGGATAGTATTTTTGTCCACTCATATAGTTGATGATGTTCAGGCTGTATGTAACAGAGTGCTGGTAATCTACGGAGGCAGGATTCTTTATGACGGTGCTCCGGCAGATCTGATAGAAAGCACCATGGGGCATGTGGGTTCATATGTGCGTAAGATTGACGATGTGATTCCCGAGGACTGCGAGATAGTGTCCAAGGTCAATACACGTAACGGCGTTCTTACCAGAATTGTAGGTGAGAACCTCCCGGACTATGTGGAGCGCTGTGAGCCAACCCTGGAGGATGCGTATCTTTATTGTATCAAGAATAGTGTTGCATAAATGTTTTCGGAAAGGTTGAGATATGAGACAAACGTTGAGACTTACAAAGGCCGAGCTGAGACGCCTTTTGATGAATAAAAAAACTTACATAATGATGGTGATAAGTATCTTTGTTATCAGTCTTGGTTATCTGGAATTTGTGCGTGGTCTGGGGGATAGATTCTTCAATCCATCCAGACTCAGCACCCTGGATAACATAGTATTTCCATTTTCTCTTGGTACTCTGGGCGGTTCGCTGATCTGGGGAATTGCCATAATCCTGGATGCAGACAGGATAGTCAAGAACAGAGCAAGGGATATGATAAATGCATTTACGGACGAAAGAAGAACCTCCCTTGCCAGGATAATTGCATATTCCATAATAATATTGATAACATTTCTCATAAGCCTGATTGTATATCTGCCCATATGCTACCAGAGGATGGATTATCTTTTTAGCTATCAGGCATATGTTATATACCCCCTTATAATGGTATTGCCCGGATGTATTATGACGCTTTTTATTTGTGATGGGTTATATAAGCTGTCCCAGAATATGAGCGTTTCCATATTTATTTTTCTGCTGCTTACCATCGTACAGTTTACGAGCCTGATCGATGATAACTTTTTCCTGAGATGGAACAGCCCCATTGCATCGGATATATCTGACGCCTTTGGCTCGCCCACTGTAATAAGGATTTTGCTGTATACAAGAGTTTTGCTGTTTGCCGGCTCTCTGTTTTTCTGGACAGTGTCCTGTCTGTTTATCCGGAAATATCAGTATGGCATTTTCAGGTCATTTCTTTTCAGAATCAAAAGTCCTGCTGCCATAATTTTGCCAATGACATTTGCTGCCATAACTGCATTTATGGTGCTGAAGCAGCCCTTCATAGCTCACACGCCCGTCGTAAGCCTTGAGGACGGGGGATATATGGAAACCGTGGATGTTTCGGATACTGAAGCGGTGTACGCAAGGTATAAAACTACCTTAAACTTCAACACCTTACTGGGAACCGTTAAGGGTGTGGACGAGTGTTTTATAAATAAGGTAATGGACGATAAGATAACATTTAACATGGGGCCGGGTTATAAGGTGAAGAGCATAACTCTCAACGGTGAGCCTATGGAATTTGAATCCTCCTATGATATGGAGGATAACTATAATACATATTTCGGAAATAAGAAATATGTCATCAGGAATCCGGAGAAGAAAAGTGGCGAGCTTAAGATAGTTTATGAAGGCTATCCGGCTCTTGGCAGAAGTATTTTTGCATCCGAAGGGTATATGAATCCGGATGTAATAAGCCGGGATTATATAGGTCTTTCCTGGCAGCACCAGGGCGCTATCTACGCTAATGCGGGAGGCGCTGAAAAGGAACTATATGTAAATGTTCCCGCAAATCACATTCCTCTTATTGAGGCTGATGAAATGACGAAGGTTAAGGAAAATGATGATGGAACGGTTTGCTGGAGGATTAATTATTATGTGGGTAATCTGATCTCGGGTGCTTACAAGGCTGATAAGGTTTCCTATTCAAAGAAAAATGTTTTCTTTAAATACAGCAAAAAATATACTGATGCTGTAAAGGCGAATAAGCTGGATGAAGCTATAAGCAGTGTGCTGGATTATTGTGATAAGCATGTGGGACCGCTTAATACATATGATTATGAAGATGAGGCCAACCATGATGTGAGAATACTTCAAACCAGCGCTGAGTCCATAGGCGGATATGCTGGAAATGGAGCGGTTGTCATGAGCGAACATTTCCTGTCGCCACAGACCCTTTCGGACAGCAAGGCAGGAACCAACATGAATGAAGTATTTATGCATGAGATAATTCATCTTTATTGGGGCGACCTGGGGCTGCTTCTGGATGATGATGGGTTGTGGTCTGCGGAAGGCCTTACGGTATTCACAACCTACAGAATAGTGAAGGAGAAGTACGGCGAGCTCTATGCAAATCAGTACTATGTTGAACAGTGGAAGAAGGAAGTAAAATACCTCAAAAATAATTTCTATTACAGGCATCCGGAATATATCGACAAACTTCCTGCAGGCTACAGGTCGGCTATAGAGACCAGTGTTACGGATATTAAGAGGTATAGGCTGATGCCGCTGATGCTGCTGAAAGCCCAGGAGAAGCTTGGTGGCGAAGAGGCAATGGATAAGGTGCTTCAGGAGATGTATTCGAAAAACATGGAGTATCAGATGAGCGGTACGTATTGTACATTCCAGGATTTTCTGGACATTGCAGGACTTACAGAGGAGGATCTGAACATTGAGTAAAATATTTAAATATGAATTAAAGATAATCCTTCTAAAACCATATGTTTTAGCTATGATGATCATTACCTTGTTATATGCATATTATATCCTTTCCACGGAGACTATACTTGGTGTATCTGATACGGCACCATTTTCGGCCTGGAGCTTCGGGAAATATATTGGAGATGCAACCCTTGTTTCCACACTGGTGACCCTCTTCATACTTTCCACCATGTATTCCAAGAGTCAGAAAAATGTAAGTATACTTACAGACGTAACCGGATTCCCGGTGCGAAAAAGGATATTTATTAGAAATGTCATAATCGGCGGATTTTTCCTGCTGACCAACCTGCTGATTTTCATAACGGGCTGCATATTTTTGGGAGTATTGTTCGGGGAGTTATATCTGGGGGCATATATCGTAGACTGGCTGCTTATAACCCTTCCCTGCCTGGTGATCATACTCGGAGTAGGTAATCTCCTGGGAAGAATAAATCCCGCCCTCATCTATGTCTTCATGGGAGTAGTGATACTGATGGCATTTGTGATGAGCGAATACTCCATAGACATAAACGGAGCCAACTACTATGAAGTAATGTCCGGCGCCCTGGAATCCCTGAAGGGAACAGAAACACCATTCACCATCGCACCAACCTTCCTCTTTACAAGACTTGTATACCTCATACTGGGCGCCGCAGCCCTGGCCTGCGTCACCCACAAAATCGGTGAAAAACAGAAGAAAGATCATGGTGCCTGGCACCGTTAAGAAAGTGTTACATGGCGTAACACTTTTGTAACGGTGCCAGGCACCTTTTTTGTTGCTTGACATATATATACACACATAGTATATTGTGTATATCGGATATACACAATATGCAAACTGTGAGATTATTACTGAGCAATATACAAACCGAGGTATGGGATATGGGTAATGTGAATGAATATGAAAATGCTATAGAGATTAGGAATCTGACTAAGAAATATGATGGTTTCACTCTTGATAATATAAGCTTCGATGTTCCCAAAGGAAGTATCATGGGATTCATCGGCCAGAATGGTGCAGGTAAGACTACCACTATAAATTCCTTGTTGAACATTCTAAAATGGGACAGCGGCGAGATAAAACTCCTGGGTAAGGAAATGCCGGAGCATGAGTACGAGGTGAAGGAGCAGATTGCAGCGATTTT
>CADBMW010000100.1 GCA_902795855.1 uncultured Lachnospiraceae bacterium | reverse complement strand
CTTATAGTTAATGATCAGCGTATAGATCCTATGCCTGTTATCACAGGGGCAGCAGAGTATCCTGATGGAATACTCGAAGGTCTTCGTGAGAAGTACAGTGTATACTCAATAGATGCTATGGCAAAGGCTGAAGAGCTGGGAAATACCAGAGTGTTCAATACCATAGTTCTGGGAATGGCTGCGCGTCATATGAATTATTCTAAGGAACAGTGGATAGAAGTTATCAGCTCCAAGGTTCCTCCAAAGACTGTAGATATTAACCTGGCAGGTTTCGAAGCAGGTTATGCCAGCATATAAAAGTAGAGAGGCCACGGATTTACCGTGGCCCTTCTATTATAAGATAAAAATATAAGGTTAAGCTTTTATTAAGGTTTCACGATTTGTCCGGTAAGGTTCTGTTGCTAAGATATACACATAACAAAAACAAAGCAACATAACAGTAAAGCATAAAAAAGGAGGGCAAAGTTATGTGGGATAGAAAAAAAGTTAAAGAAAGAGGAAAGACAGCATTTAAGAAGAGCTACTGGAAAGCAGTTCTGGTAGCCATAATCCTGGCCATAGTTACAGGAACAGCCAGTGTAGGTGGAAGCGGCGGTTATACTGGCGGCGGTAATATATTTAAGAACCATTCGGCGATTCAGGAGTCTGCTGAAGAAGATGCAGCAGAAACAGGCGATGATGCTGACAAAGATAAAGATGATGATAAAGAAGCTGCAGATGATAAAGATTCATCAAAGAAATCAGATGATGATTCCTTTGAAATCACCATTGACAGCGATAATCCTGAAGATGCAGTTGATCAGGTCACAGAAAAGCTTTCACAGATGGACGAAAAAGAATCTACTGCACTTATAGTAATAGGAGTTATAGTATTTGCATTAGTATTTATCATAGCATTTGTGGTAGGTGCAGCTATAGACATTCTTCTTTTCAATCCTATTCAGATGGGATGCAACAGATTCTTCTACAAGAACCTGGATGAAGATGCCGGAATATCAAATGTAGTATATGCATTTGATCATAACTATAAAAATATCATCAAATGTCTCTTCTATAGAGATATGTATATAGTACTCTGGAGCCTGCTCTTCGTTATTCCTGGAATCGTTAAGGGCTATGAATACAGAATGATACCATTCCTTTTAGCTGAGAATCCGGATATGACAAAAGAGGAAGTTTTTGAAGAAAGCAAGAAGCTTATGACAGGTAACAAGTGGAAGGCATTCGTATATGATCTTTCATTCATCGGTTGGAACATTCTTTCAATCCTTACCTGTGGAATACTTTCAATCTTCTTTGTAAATCCTTACAAGAGCTCAGCAGATGCAGCATTATTTGAAGCAATCAAGTATGGCTCAGAGGAAGCATAAGAATCAGGAGGAAAAAATGTCCTATAAGATACTTATAGCAGATGACGAAGCAGAGATAAGAGATCTGCTTCGTCTCTATCTGGAAAATGAAAATTATAAAGTAGTTGAGGCATCAAATGGAGTCGAAGCCCTGAATGTTTTCAGGGCTGAGAGTCCTGATCTTTGCGTTCTGGATATAATGATGCCGGAAATGGATGGCTACAAGGTTCTGAGAAAGCTCAGAGAGGAAAGCAATGTTCCTGTTATAATCCTGTCAGCCAAGGATGCGGATTCGGAAAAAATACTGGGACTTAATCTGGGAGCGGACGATTATATATCCAAGCCCTTCAATGCCCTGGAGGCGGTGGCCAGAGTCAATTCAAACATCAGAAGATTCTACTCTCTGGGAGCCAGCGAGGTAAAACAGGAAAAGATAAAGGTACGGGATCTGGAGCTGGATCCGGAGTCCTGCATACTTAAGAAAAACGGAGAGAGTATAGAGCTTACATCTGTAGAATACAAAATAATGGAGCTGTTTATGACTCACCCCGGCAAGGTATTTACCAAGCAGCAGATATATGAGCATGGCTGGGAAGAGGACTATTTTGTAGCTGATAACAATATAATGGTATGTATCAGCAAGCTGAGAGCAAAGCTTTCAGAGGATCCATCTGAGTATATAAAAACACTGAGAGGACTGGGCTACAGACTTAATTAACGGGTAATGATATGAACACTTATAGAGAGCTTCAGATATTTCTGATAAAAAGATTTATAATTGTTGTGACTGCAGTAAGTATAGCAGAGTATGGAATTATAGCCATCTATAACCATACTCTTATTCCCTTTGTCATGACAATGCTATTTGGCAGTACTGATTACGAGATAATAGGAATTATAGGTCTTGCTCTCCTTGTTCTCCTTTTTGTAGGAAATCTGTTCATGGGTCTTTTAAAAATGATAATCCCTGAACAGTTCAGCTATTATATCGTAACCGGTATATCCAATCTGAATAGTGTGATAGATAGCAGACTTTCTCTGGACAGAGGAACCATATCTGATCTTAATACCTCCGGAAAGGCACTTCTGATGATGGTTCTTTTCGGTTCCCTGATATTCATAATCATTCCATATATTCTGGGGGCATTTTTCTATGCCTCTACCGTAATCAAGGAAATAAGGAAGATAGAAGAAGAGGACAGACGTAAGCAGAGAGAGTATGAAGAGAAGAGAAATCTTATGCTGTCGGATATTGCCCATGACCTCAGAACTCCTATAACCACCGTGTCCGGTTATGCCACGGCTCTTTCTGATGGAATGGTAGAGAAAGAAAAAGAAAAGGAATATCTCCTTGCTATTCAGACCAAATCAAAGAAAATGAGTGATCTGATAAATCTCCTTTTTGATTTTTCCAAGCTGGACAGCGAAGGCTTTACCTTGAATAAGAAAAAGACGGATATCTATGAGCTGGTAAGAGAGGCGGCGGCATTTCAGTATCAGGATATAGAGGACGCAGGAATGGAGCTGGATGTAGACATACCTGAAAAGTCCTATGATACAGAGGTGGATAAGGTTCAGTTCTCCCGTGTCATAGCGAATCTTATCACAAATGCCATCAGGCATAATAAGAAGGGAACTAAGATAGGACTATTTGTAGTAGAAGATAATGAATACCTTAGAATAATGGTAGCCGACAATGGTGATCTGATAGATAAGGAGTATGCAAAGCATATATTTGAACCCTTTGTAATGGGGGATGAATCCCGAAACAGTAAGGGTGGTTCAGGTCTTGGACTCTCCATTGCAGGTAAGATTGTGGATATGCACGGCTATACCATCAAACTGGTTCAGTATCCCATGATCCAGAAATACGCAAAAGCGGCTGAATATCAGAAGATGTTTATGATATCCATACCTTATGAAAACTGACATTTTATTTGCCAAAACCCCGTATACATGATAAACTTTTGTTTGCATGATATACGGGTTTTTCGTATATATAAGGAAATGTTGGAGGAAAAAAAGATGTCAGTTTCACAGATAGGTATAATCGTAGCTATAGTAGTATACCTGGTAGGAATGTTGATCGTAGGATTTCTTGCATCCAGAAAAACAAATGATGTAGGAGATTTCTACCTTGGAGGACGTAAGCTCGGACCTTTTGTTACAGCCATGAGTGCAGAAGCATCGGATATGAGCTCATACCTTCTTATGGGAGTACCCGGACTTGCTTATTTTTCAGGTATTGCCGATGCAGGATGGACAGCCATCGGACTTGCAGTAGGTACATATCTGAACTGGCTTTTTACAGCGAAGAGACTTCGTGTATATACAGCTAAGATAGATGCCATAACTCTTCCTGATTATTTCAAGAAGAGATATAATGATAAGGCAAATGTAACACTTCTTATAGGTGCACTTGCAATCATCGTATTCTTTATACCTTATACAGCTTCAGGCTTCTCAGCCTGCGGTAAGCTGTTCTCACAGCTTTTTGGAGTTAATTATCAGGTTGCTATGATAATAGGAGCAATCATTATAGTAGGATACACAACAACAGGTGGTTTCCTTGCAGCATCACAGACTGACTTTATCCAGTCTATAGTAATGAGCCTTGCACTTATTGTAGTACTCATGTTCGGTATAGGTCGAGCAGGAGGTTTAGATGCAGTTATCGTAAATGCAAATAACCTTAAGGGTTATCTGGATATGAATGCCACTTATAACAATGTAACAGGTGCCGCTGATTCTTACGGTCTTTTCAATAAGATCACCATGTTCTGCTGGGGACTTGGATACTTCGGTATGCCACATATCCTTCTCAGATTCATGGCTATAGAAGATCCATTTAAGCTTAAGCTTTCAAGAAGAGTTGCATCTGTATGGGTTGTTATTTCCCTTGGAATTGCTACATTCCTTGGAGTTGTAGGACGTGGTATGACAGAGGCAGGAGTTATGGATACTCTTATCGAGGATCCTACATCAGCATCAAAGGCTGAAACACTTATCATAGTACTTGCAGAGCATATTTCTCAGTTTGGATTTGGATATGCTATCATAGGTGGTCTCATTATAGCCGGAATCCTTGCATCAACAATGTCAACAGCTGACTCACAGCTTATAGCTGCTTCGTCTGCTGTTTCAGAAAACATCTTCCAGGATGTATTTAAGATAAAGCTCAGCGATACTTCAGCTATGTTAACAGCAAGATTAACCCTTGTAGTAGTTGCGATCTTAGGTGTAGTTATAGCATGGAATCCTGACAGCTCTGTATTCAGTATTGTGTCATTTGCATGGGCAGGCTTTGGTGCCGTATTTGGCCCGGCCATGATCATGTCTCTTTTCTGGAAGAGATCAAATAAATACGGAATTATAGCCGGTATGATTTCCGGTGCAGCTATGGTATTTATATGGAAATACGGCGTTCGTCCTATGGGCGGTGCCTGGGATCTGTATGAACTTGCACCAGCATTCCTGGTTGCTATAATATTTATAGTAATTGTAAGCCTTATTACTCCTGCGCCTGAGGAGGAGATTGTAAAGACTTATGATGAAGTAATGGAAGAATTATAAAAATGAGCTATATTACAACAGCATCCGGACTTCATTTTGATCCAATGAATCCGGATATGAATCTTATCAATATAGAAGATATAGCCCATGCACTTTCATATATGGCCAGAGCAAATGGTCATATGAAGATATTTTACTCAGTAGCGCAGCATTCACTGGCCTGCGCTGCCGAGGCTATGCAGCGTGGATGTTCAAATGAGGTGGTACTTGGATGTCTTCTTCACGATGCAAGTGAAGCGTATATCTGTGACCTTACCAGACCTATAAAGAAAGAGCTGCCCCTTTATATAGAAACGGAAGAGGCGCTTTTGAAGGTAATATGGACAAAGCTTGTTGGTCGGGACATGACTGATGAGGAAAAAGAGATAATATTTGACATTGATGATGATATGCTCTCATTGGAGTTTCATCAGCTTATGCCTGAAGATCTGGGGGACAGATATAAAAACTTATCTGTAAAACATATATGTAAAACAAAAGATTTCGACAGTATAAGAAAAGAATTCGTTGACATGTATTATTTTATTAAAGACAAAATGTAAACAAAAAATTTTATACTGTCTCAGCGGTAAATACCGGAGGGGGTTGCTATGGCTGAGAAGAAGATAGCTGTCTTATTGGGGCAGGCAGAAGAATCATATCAACAGGAAGTTGTTCTTGGAATTTCCAAAAAAGCAATAGAGCTGGGATACCGGGTCTATGCCTTTTCTATGTTTATCAAATATCAGAACAGTAAAGAAAGAGAAATCGGAGATTCAAATATTTTCAATCTTATTAATTTTGATTCCTTCGATGCTGTTATTGTTCTGTCCGATACCATCCAGACTCCCGGAGTGGAAAAAAGAATAGAGGAAAAAATACATAAGTCCTATAAGGGACCTGTTCTTTGCATTGACTCGGACAGTGAATTTTTTAATTGTTTCTGGACTGATGGATATGACCTGGTTTATGCTACCATATCCCATTTGATCGAAGTTCATGGTTTAAAGGATATAGCTTATCTTACCGGACGTAAATACCATGTTCATTCAAAGAGAAGACTTCAGGCTTATAAGGATGCTATGGAAAACCATGGACTTGAGGTAAGGGAAGACAGGATTTTCTATGGAGATTACTGGTATACCAGTGGTACAGCTTTTGCTGAAACCCTTCTTAGAAATAAGGATAATCTTCCGGAGGCTGTGGCCTGCGCTAATGATTGTATGGCCATAGGCTTTGCCGATGAAATGACAAAACACGGAGTTCGTATTCCGGAGGATTTAAAGCTTTTTGGATATGGAACCACCGAAGAGGGAAGTAAAAGTCCGAAAGCTCTTTCATCTACAATTATTCCTGCTGAGTATTACGGAAGGTATGCAGTTGAGACCATAGATAATATCATAAACGAAAGAGAAATAAAGGCTCCTGAAATAGATGTAAAGCTTTTCGTGGGAGAATCCTGCGGATGTGAGCTGAAGCCTGAAGAACGCAAAGCTTTCAGAAGGAGCACCTGGATGACCAAGGATTCTGAAGAGGGGTATTATTCTATTCATAATTACATGATGGAGGATCTTCTCCTTGCATCCACACTGGAAGAATTTTTCAGAATAGTTTATGAACATACAGGTTTTCTTAAAAATGTAAATCATATAGAAATATGTCTTAACTCAGACTGGCTGGATGATGAGTGCATTTTAGAAAACAGATTTCCAACCTTCGGATATTCGGATAGGATTTTAAATGTCCTTTCCTATGATAAGGAAGATTCTTCTACGGGAAGGGTTGACCTGGACACATTTTTTGAAAGTAAAAAAATGGTTCCATGGAATAATGATGATGATGACAATAATGAATTATATCTTTTTGAACCTCTCTTTTCAGAGGATAAATCCTTTGGATATGTGATCCTGGGATATGAATCAAGTCAAAAGAAATATAATGAATCTGAAAGATTATGGCTTACGGCAATGTCCCGAGGCCTGGAAAGCTATAGAAGGCTTCGTGCTCTTTCAATTCTTCAGAAAAAACTGAATGAAAAGCAGACTAAGTTCCCATTCTTTGTAGAAAAGAAATCAAAAGGATTTTCGAAAAATGATATGGAGGATCTTTCCGAGGTTGAAAAAATTCTGAATGAGAATCTTTTCAAATATCATTTTCAGCCTATCGTCAATGCTGTAGATGGTGAGATTTACTCCTACGAAGCTCTGATGAGATCGAATTCAGGCAAAAACATCTCACCTTTGCAGATAATAAAGCTGGCTGATGCTATGGGGCGTCTCAGCGATGTGGAGAAGTATACATTTAAAAATGTTCTGAAAATATTAGATGAGAGACAGGACCTGTTTAACGGGAAGAAGGTATTTATAAATAGCATACCCGGCCTGAAGCTGGAATATAAGGATTTTTCCATGATAGAGGATATGCTGAAGAAGCAGTCCGATAAAGCGGTGGTTGAACTGACGGAGCAGGCAGAGATTCAGGATGAAGAACTGGATGAGCTGAAGGATAAGTACAGAAGACTTGGAATTGGTCTTGCTGTAGACGATTACGGAACAGGCTATTCAAACGTAGGTAATCTCCTGAGATATATGCCGGATATTGTAAAAATAGACCGTTCCCTGCTTTCAAATATTCATGTCAGTTCCCAGAAGCAGCATTTCGTTATAGAGATAATCGATTTCTGCCATGCAAATGGAATCCTGGCTCTGGCTGAGGGAGTTGAAACTGCCGAGGAGCTGAGAACTGTTATAAGACTTGGAGCAGATCTGATCCAGGGATATTATGTGGCCAGACCTGCAGAGGAAATAATCCAGTCCGTGGGAAGTAATATCAAAATGGAAATAGCCAGATATCACCGGGAGCGGGAGGATGGTTCCAACGAACAGACCTTTATAGCAGGAAGAGTAAACAGAATAGCTATAAGCCACCTTATAAAAGAAAATAAAAATACCGTAGTGGTTGGTTCCAAGGATTCCACATTTAAAGATATAACCATAGTTGGTACCCCGAACACAAATACAGGTATACATATAGATGTACTTGAAGGATATGATGGAAGGATAACCCTTGAAAATGTAAATCTTTCCAGTAAAAAGAACAGGCCGTGTATTCACATGGCAGAAAAGTGTAAGCTCACCCTCAGAATTGAGGGAGAAAATACCTTCAGAGGTGGAGGAATCATGGTTCCTGAAACCTCCAGTCTTACAATGGAAGGCTTGGGAAATCTGAAGATCATAGTATCCGGTGGTGACAATTATGGAATAGGAAATGCCCTGGATAAAAAGAATGGAAAGCTTGATTTTTATCAGGATGGAGAAATCTATGTGGAATCCAATGGTAAGAATATAATCGGAATCGGTTCCGGTCTCGGAGGTGGCATAGAAGTTCATCGAGGCAAATATGTTCTGGCCCTCAGTGGTGATGAGGGGGTTGGACTTGGTTCAATTAAAGGTGATGATAAGATCACGATTCAGAACTGCGATTTTTATGTGGACAGCACATTCTACAAGGGTGTTGCCATAGGAAATATGAAAAATGATTCCCATATAGAAGCCTCTTCGGCTCTTCTCAGATTCAGCTGTGATGGAAAGACCATGAGCATCCTGGGAAGTATAAGTGGAAATCACGCTTACGTTTCCTTAAAGGATCTGAATATGCATGTTTATATGAACGCAGATTATTCCACAGCCTTTGGTACTCTGGAGGGATCTACGGATCTGAGGATAAATACCAGCGGAATTAAGTACAGCGGAACAGGAAGCGATGCTCTGGTATATGGTGGATATAATGAGAACTCGGATATCATTATCCAGAATGCATCTGTTAATATAGACCTTCGTTCGGGATTAAAGAAGATAACAAATGCTCTTCCGGAGAAGATTCATGAAATAAATGGAAGCTCAAATGTAATGCTGAACGGCTTTGAGGTTGCAAAATGATAATTGGAAATAAAAAATTTGATACATCCCGTAAACATCTTTACATCATGGGAATACTGAATATTACTCCTGATTCATTTTCTGATGGAGGTAGATATGAAACTTTGGATAAATCTCTTGCCCATGTGGAGGAAATGATCCGGGACGGGGCGGATATTATAGATATTGGGGCTGAAAGTACCAGGCCGGGACATAAGCAGATATCTGCCGATGAAGAAATAGAAAAGCTTTGCAGAACCATAGAAGCGGTGAAGGCAAGATTTGACATTCCAATATCCGTGGACACCTACAAGTCGCCGGTTATGGAGCAGTGCCTTAAGGCAGGAGCTGGCCTTGCAAATGATATCTGGGGATTCAGGTATAAAGAGGGAGACATGGCTCAGGTAGTTGCAAAGTATGATGTGCCGGTGGTACTGATGCATAATGATGACTATGGTCGGAGTCTTGAGGAAAGAACTCCTGAGATGCTGGAGCATTATCCTGAGGGAAAAGTTACGGACCGGGTTATAGATGGACTAAGGATAAGTGTGGATAAGGCCCTTAAGGCCGGGGTAAAACCAGAAAACATAATCCTGGATCCGGGTATAGGATTTGCCAAAACACAGAGAGAGAATCTGATAACCATGAAAGATATCGGCAGGATTACAGAAAGCCTTGATTATCCTATGCTTCTTGCCACCTCTCGTAAGTCCATGATCGGAAATGTTCTGGAGCTTGGAACAGACGAGAGGGAAGAAGGAACTCTGGTGACTACAGTTATGGCGGCTGAGGCAGGATGCTGCTTTGTCAGAGTACATGATGTGAAAAAGAATGCCAGGGCCATAAAGATGTACGAAGCCATCCGGGAAGCCTGAAAAAAGGACTCCTTAGTAAAATGAAAACCATTTTCATTTTACTATTGACAATATAATAACCAGGTAGTAAAATGAAAACCGTTTTCAAATTAAAAATGAAAATGGTTTTCATTTTTTGTGAGGGAAAAATTCATGAATAACAAAACTCAGTACAAAACAAAACAGCGTGCAGAACTTACGGCTTATCTTATGGGTAAGGCGGGTGAGCATGTAACAGTAGGTGACATCACAGATCATTTTTCACAGCTGGGAAGGCCTATAGGTATTACAACGGTTTATCGTCAGCTGGACAAAATGGTGGATGAGGGAATCGTAAACAAATACGTTGTGGATGGAAGCAGCTCTGCCTGCTACGAATATGTTGGCGAAGAACAGCATATGGAAGGCCCGGTATCCTGCTATCACTGTAAATGTGATAAATGCGGGACGCTTATACATCTTCACTGCGGTGAGATTGAGGAACTTCTGAAGCATATTGAAAAGAACCACAGCTTTATCATTAATCCAAAGCGAACGGTTTTCTACGGACTCTGTGATGCTTGTAAAACACGAGGTGAGGCATGAATAAGAAAGTATTATTAACATTAAAGAAGACAGCAGCTGTGGTAATGGCTGCATTAATGACAACAGTAACTATGGCAGGATGCGGTTCTTCTGCAGGAACAGAGAATGCTTCGGCAGAAACTAACTCATCTAAGCTGTCAGTGGTAACAACCATTTTTCCGGAATATGACTGGGTAAAGGAAATAGCAGGAATGAATGAAGACAGCGTGGATAAGAGCGCTGCTGATAATATAGATCTGACAATGCTGCTAGATAATGGTGTGGATCTGCATAGCTTCCAGCCTACTGCAGCAGATATAGCAAGGATTTCTACCTGTGATATATTTATATATGTGGGTGGAGAGTCTGATGCCTGGGTAGATGATGCCCTTAAGGAAGTAAAGAATAAGGATATGAAAGTCATCAATCTTCTGGAGTCGCTTGGAGACAGCATAAAAGAGGAAGAGGTTGTGGAAGGCATGGAAGAAGAGGACGAGGAACATGAAGACGAGGCCTCAGATGAAGATGCAGATCATGATGAGGTTGCTACAGAGGAAGATGCAGACCACGAAGGACATCATCATGAAGAGGGCGAGATTGAATATGATGAGCATGTGTGGCTGTCATTGAAGAACACCCAGGTCCTTACAAAGGTAATAGCCGATGCGCTTATGGAAAAAGATGCCAATCATGCAGATGCTTACAGAAAGAATCTGGAAGCCTATGATCAGAAGCTTACAGAACTGGACAAAGAATATGCCAAGGCAGTTGAAGAAGCCAAGGTTGATACCATTCTTTTCGGTGACCGTTTTCCATTCAGATATCTGACAGATGATTATGGCCTGAATTACTATGCAGCCTTTGTAGGATGCTCTGCTGAAACAGAGGCCAGCTTTGAAACTATCATTTTCCTTTCAGGTAAGGTGGATGAGCTTAAGCTTCCGGCCATATGTGTAATAGAAAATAGCGACGGAAAGATTGCAGAGACTGTAAAAGAAAATACAAAGACCGGTGATCAGGAAATCGTTACTCTCAATTCTCTTCAGGCTACCACATCAAAGGATGTTGAAGAAGGTGCCACATACTATAGCATTATGAAGGAAAACCTGGACAGCCTTAAGAAGGCACTGGGAGAATAATAAAATATTTTGAAAGGAATATATCATGCCATACATTGATGTAAAACATGTAACAACCGGATATGATGGAATTCCACTTACAAAGCATATTAACTTCTCTGTGGAGAAGGGCGATTATCTTTGCATAGTTGGTGAGAACGGAGCGGGAAAGAGTACTCTTATGAAGACCCTGCTCCGTCTTCAGCCTGTTATAAAGGGTGAAATAGTTTACAGCGACGAGCTGGGAAGAACGGATATAGGGTATCTGCCTCAGCAGACACTTATCCAGCGTGACTTCCCTGCCAGTGTATGGGAGATAGTTCTTTCGGGAAATCTGGCAAAATCCGGTCTCAGACCATTTTATACAAAAGAAGAAAAAAAGATTGCTGAAGAGAATCTGAAGAAACTGGACGCATGGGATCTTCGAAAGAAAACCTTCAGGAATCTTTCAGGTGGCCAGCAGCAGAGAGTCTTGCTGGCCAGAGCCCTTTCTGCCACCAGTAAGCTGATACTTTTGGATGAGCCGGTAAGCGGACTGGATCCCAAGGTTACTGAGGAGCTTTACAGCATAGTTCAGAAGCTGAACAAGGAAGGTATCACCATTATCATGATATCTCACGATATAGCTACAGCTGTAAAGTATTCAGATCATATACTTCATCTGGGAACCAAGCAGCTTTTCTTTGGTAAGACCGAGGATTATCTGAAGAGTGAAGCTTACAAATTCTTCATGAGTGTGGGAGGTGACGATGATGACGAATAATTCTCTTGCATATTATCTTCAGTTTGATTTCGTTATATATGCTCTCATAGTCGGAGTTCTTATAGCTCTCTGTGCATCTCTTCTGGGAGTGACTCTTGTATTAAAGAGATATTCATTTATAGGAGACGGTCTTTCCCATGTGGCCTTCGGAGCTATGGCGATAGCCACTGTAATGAAGCTGGCAAATGTAAACATTCTGGTAATGCCGGTGACTATCATAGTGGCAGTAATACTGCTGAGAACAGGAAGAAAGTCTATGCTTAAGGGAGATGCAGCCATAGCCATGCTTTCGGTTACATCCCTGGCCTTCGGATATCTTATAATGAATGTTTTCTCGGCTTCATCAAATATATCCGGAGATGTGTGCAGCACCCTTTTCGGTTCTACCTCCATACTTACTCTGGATTCCCAGGAGGTCATAATCTGCATAGTTCTTTCTGTGATAGTTATAATTACATATATATTCTTCTATAATAAAATATTTGCGGTTACCTTCGATGAAACCTTCTGTGATGCAACAGGGGTTCCTTCCAAAAGATATAATTTTCTTATAGCCGTTATCATAGCCGTTATAATCGTGCTGGGAATGAATTTGGTGGGAAGCCTTCTTATTTCCGCGCTTATAGTATTTCCGGCTCTTGGAGCCATGAGACTTAGCGGAACCTTCAGGGGTGTAGTTATACTTTCGGTAATCTCTTCAGTGGTATGCGCTCTGGCGGGCATGATAGTTTCTATCTTGTATTCAACTCCTGTTGGTGCTACTATAGTGGGAGTGGATTTGATCTGGTTCCTGATAGCAGCAGTGCTGGGAAGGTTTGTAGTCCATGAATGATTTCAGAGAATATAACGGGGGAATACCATTTTGGAAGAAACAGTAACAAAGAAGGAATTTAATCTGAACAGGATTATATTTAATGTGGCATATATTTATATAGCCATTCCCATTATATTATTTTTTATTTTCTGGTCAAAATGGTATGTGGCTGTTCCTCTGACTATACTTATAGCCTTTGGACTTTTTAAAATCTGCAGAAATGATTTTAATGATAATCAAATAAAAATCGACAAGACTAATATAAAGGTCATCATAACGGGATTTCTGGTTGTAGCTGCCTGGGTCTATCTTTCAGGAATAGGCGGTCTGGTATATCAGAATTCCGATCATATAGTGAGAAATGGATTATTTGATCTTTTAGTAGATAACAGCTGGCCGGCTATTAAAGAGATAGAGCTGGATGGCTATGTTGCTGACAGAGGAATAATCTATTATATCGCTTTCTGGATTCCTGCAGCTCTTGTGGGAAAGGTGCTGGGATATGAGGCTGGTTATTTCTTCCAGACCATATGGGCAGTTATCGGAGTATTTCTTTTCTTTTATCTTCTCTGTTTGTTTGTAAAAAAAGTATCACTTAAGCCACTTCTGATTTTTATATTCTTCAGTGGTCTTGATATAGTTGGAACTTATATACTGGCGCCTACCACTCAGTTTGTGGACAGAACTGCTCATATTGAATGGTGGTCCGGATTTTTCCAGTTTTCCAGTTTTACAACCCAGCTGTTCTGGGTGTTTAATCAGGCCATGCCATTATGGCTGGTTACCATGCTGGTGCTTCTGCAGAAGAATAATAAGCAGACGGTGCTTCTCATGGGACTTTCCGTATTATATGGACCATTTCCGTTCCTTGGACTTGTTCCGATTTGTATAGCTTCAATGCTTGGCAGAAAGTATGAGGGTGCCGAAGGCTTTAAGGACTGGTTTATTGCCCTGCTTAAGGATACCATTACCATAGAAAATGTTTTATGCGGCGGAGCCGTAGGAATCATTTCTTATATTTATTTCAGAGGAAATGCGGCGGCTCAGCTCCTTGATGCAGCTTCTCCCACAGAGGACAGAAAAGGATATTTCTTCATGTATCTATTCTTCTTCATGCTGGAAGCAGGAGTATATTTTATAGCTGTGGCAAAGTCAGCATACAAGGATAAATACTTCTATGTATCTCTTGTATCTCTAATGATCATTCCATTTGTAAAAATCGGATATGGCGGTGATTTCTGTATGAGAGTTTCCATACCACCACTGCTTATCCTCTGCACTTTATTCATAAAGGCTCTTTATGAATATTGGGAAAAGGGAGAAAAGCTCAGATTTGCAGTGCTTCTTGTTATATTTTTCATAGGAGCGGTAACTCCGGTTCATGAATTTAACCGTACTCTGAATGAAACTAAAAACAGATATTTTAATTCAGGAAGTATCTATAGAGACACTATGGATGAAGATACCATATTTGGTTCAGATAACTTCTCAGGCGAAACCGATGAAAGCTTATTCTTCAACTGGTTGGCAAGATAAATAAAAGGCTGTTGAAAAAAGAGTGTGAATATAATTATGAGTAAAAAGAATTTCAGAAAAACAGATAGATTCAAAAAGGGAGCTGCTATTTTGATTGCTCTTTCTCTAGGTCTTGGCATGACCGGCTGCGGGGAAGCTGCTGGAGAAACCAAGCTGGAAGGAAATAATAGCGTTCAAAATGTAATCGATGAGCAGGTGGCCAAGGAGTCTTCGACAGAGGCCACAACAGAGACTACAACAGAGGCTGACACAGAAGCTACAACAGAAGCTACCACGGAAGCTACCACACAGCTCAGCTATGAGGATGCTCTTCAAGTGACTCTCAGTGACAAGACTACTGAAGAACCTACAACAGAGGCGCCTACAACACCGGAGCCTTCCTGCGATGTGGATATAGATCTTACCTCCATGAGCTCTGATATGGTTTATTCCACTGTATATCAGATAATGGCGGATTCCAAAAGCTATATTGGAAAGACCATTAAAATGTCAGGAACCTATTATGCTTCCTGGTATCCGGACACTCAGCAGTATTATCATTTTGTATTAATTAAGGATGCGGCCGCCTGCTGTCAGCAGGGACTGGAATTTGTCTGGGGAAATGGTAATCATGTTTATCCTGATGATTATCCTGCAGATCAGACAGAGGTTGAGGTTGTGGGAACCTTTGAAACCTACAAGGATAATCCGGATGATCAGTTTGAATACTGCAGACTTAAAGATGCATCCCTGGTGGTGCTAGACGAAGCAAAAGAGTAGTTGGTTTGAAGGGAGCATTTGATAAATGCTGGGATGCATATATTTATTGATATGTTTTTTTATAGGGTATTCCATAATTTATTTTGCTATGCCGGGACTCTTTGAATTTACAGAAAAAACCTACGGGGCAAGACGGATTAAGATGCCCTCTTTTCTTATTATCTTTCCGGCGGCCATGCTTATGGGAACCCTGGTAGTAAGCTGGCTTACCTATATTGCAGCATATCTTCTCAGGAATAATAATCCGGCCCTGAAGCCTGCATGCCTGATAGTATTTCTGGT
Source organism: uncultured Lachnospiraceae bacterium (assembly GCA_902795855.1). Classification (GTDB taxonomy): domain Bacteria; phylum Bacillota; class Clostridia; order Lachnospirales; family Lachnospiraceae; genus Eubacterium_Q. Next base: position 20,742 of record CADBMW010000100.1, on the reverse strand, counting down.
GGGGCTGGTGGCCATTGCCCTTATTTTTATAAATGTAAAAAAAGATTATTATACTAAAATGGCGGGGATGTTTAAAAATTTTACCCCCATGGATATAGTTGTTACTGCCATATCATTTTTTATGGCAGCTTTTCTTATGATATATTCATTCCAGTACAGGAACGGACAGTATTATGTGGGCTTCAGCGTCTACGGAGATTTTGCCGTTCATCTGGATATGATCAGATCATTTTCCAATGGAAATAATTTCCCTACATCATATTCTCATTATGCCGGAACAGATGTAAAATATCATTTCATGTTTCAGTTTCTGGCAGGAGTGCTGGAATACCTGGGGCTCAGACTTGATCTGGCCTTTAATATTCCCAGTATTATTTTCTTTGCCGGTGCAAGTGTTCTTCTGTATCTTCTGGCGGTAAAGCTTTTCAGAAGTAAGGTGGTGGGACTTCTTTCTGTTATATTTTTCTATTTCAGATCCAGTCCTTCGGTATTCAGGTTTATGAAAGAAAACGGCGGAAGTCTCAGGGAGATACTCAGTGCCCTGAAGAATAACCAGGCCTATGTGGGTTATACGCCAAATGAGGACTGGGGACTTTATAATCTGAATGTTTATGGCAATCAGAGACATTATGCCTTCGGACTTACCATGGTTCTTTTTATTGTCCTGGTCATGCTGGAAAACTGCTTTGCTCTTATGGCAAGGGTGAGGCGGAAGAATAAGGAAATAAAACTTGGAGACTGGTTTGAAAAGGCTTTCTTTGATAAAAAATCCTGGCTTCCGGAGAGTTATATAAAGCCGGTAGTCATAGGTTTAGTCATCGGTTTTTCAGGTTTTTATAACGGAGCCTGTGTAATAGCGGGACTGCTGGTTTTATTTATGCTGGCATTTATAGCCGACAGAAGGCTGGAATATCTGATAGTAGCTGCTATAGCATTTGTAGTCGTAAAGCTGGAAACCGCATTTTTCATAAATGGTTCGGGATTTTCTTTCAGATGGGAACCGGGATATCTGTCGGAGGATAAGTCCTTTATAGGAATCCTTGTTTTCCTGGCAAGCCTCCTGGGCTTCTTTATCCTGTTCCTGATAATTGAGAGTGTCATGCTGGATGGCTATTACAGATGGATTCTGGTGGCATTTATAACACCAGTTATCTTTGCTCTCACCATTCAGCTGACAGTAGACGTGAATGTTAATCATAAATATGTTATATTAGGCTGTGCCCTGGGAAATGTTTTCGTTGCGGCTCTTATTTCAAAGCTGCTTTATAAAAAAAGCATTTACAAGAGAGTGATAGCGGCGCTGATGATATTTGTGATGACCGCCACGGGAATATATGATTTCTATGGATATATTCAGCAGAATAATCCCTGGGATCAGAATCAGATGGTATTTTCAGATAATGATCCCCTTACGGAATGGATAATCGACAATTCCACGGCAGATGATATATATCTTACGCCAATCTATTCCATAAACAGAGTCACCTTTGCAGGTGCCATGCTTTACTACGGCTGGCCTTACTATGCCTGGAGCGCAGGCTACGATATGGATGCAAGAGAAACTCAGGTTAAGCTGATGTATGAGGCTGGGGACAGCAGGACTCTGAAAAAACTCTGTGAGAATAATAACATTCGTTATATAATAGTTGACGAGGAAGCCAGAGAAAGCGAAGATTATAAGGTTAACGAAAAGGTTATCTCATCCACCTACGGCCTTGTGTATACGGAGGGTAGTGGTAAAACTAAAATCAATATATATGATACATACGAAGCTTTAAAATAGAGAGGAAGCCAAATGAAATTTACAAAAGAAGAAAAAAAGAGATTTTTGATCAAAATGATATGCACCTTTATTCCGGTGCTTATCGTTATAATATTTGATGCGAAATTCATGCCGTCGGAGGATTTTTCAGTAATGCTTAAGTGGTGGTTTACGCTGCTGCTTTTATCACTGTCAATGCTGCCTCTGACTACCCTTGTTTTTCATAGATTTCATAACAATGGCTGGATATTCTCCAAACCCCTGGCCATTGCATTTTCGGGCTGGCTCTTCTGGTACCTTTCCAGTATGAAACTTGTAAAATTTACCCAGGTGGGATGCATCATCGTTTCCATCATTTTCCTTGTATTAAACTATGTAATCTGGTTTGTGACAGCCGGAAAAAGAAAGAAAAAAATAGATTATTATGAAATCTTTTCTGCGGATAAGATAGCTTCCATGATATCTGCCGAAGCTATGTTCTTCTGCTTTTTCGCCCTGATGTGCTACGTTAAAGGATATAATGCAGCAGCCTATGGTACAGAAAGATTTATGGATTATGGCTTTATCACAGCCATGCTGAAGTCAGATTATGCTCCTCCTCACGATATGTGGCTTGCAGGAAGTAAGATCAATTATTATTATCTGGGGCAGTATCTGTCTGCATTTATGATAAGATTTACAGGGGTAGGCGCAGGCTACGGCTATAACCTTATGCTTATAACTCTTCCTTCGCTTGGATTTACCATGGTATATACCCTCGTATATAACATTGTAAATGATATCTGCAAGGTTCGCGCCCATGAGGATAAAAAGGAAGGATTCATTCCGAAGATTGCCGGAATACTTGGAGGAGCTGCTCTGGTATTTGCCGGAAATATGCATTTCCCTATTTATAAATGGATAGTTCCGAAGCTGAAAATGATCCTTGATGAAGAAGCGCCTGCGGCTTACTGGTTCGCAAATGCTACAAGATATATCGGATATGATCCTGATGTAGAGGATAAGTGTATACATGAATGTCCATCCTATTCTTTTGTAGTAGGAGACCTTCATGCTCACGTTATAAATATCATATTTGTAGTTACGGTTCTGGCGGTTCTCTATGCCTGGATGAAGAGCAGAGAAAAACTGATAGAAACAAATATGAGAGCTGAGAAGATAGAAAAGGTTAGATGGATAAAGGAAATCTTTTCTCCTCAGATACTGGTATGCATGTTCTTTATAGGACTTTTCCATATGACAAATTACTGGGATTTCCCGATCTACTTTGTTGTCTGCGGAGCCATCATCTTCTTCTGCAATCTGAAGACCTTCAGATATAAGAAGCAGGCCTGGATACTTACAGGACTTATGGCTGTAGGCTTTATCATAACCTGGATCATAGTGGGACTTCCGTTTACCCTTACCTTCGACAGCATTGCATCATATGTAAGGTTTTGTGACAGACATTCCAGATTATATCAGCTGCTGATTCTATGGGGACTGCCGGTATTTTTAGTAGTAACATTCCTGGTTAAAAAGATCGTGGATATGGTGAAGGCAAAAGGCGAAGACCAGAAAAAAGATGAAGAAAAAGCAAAACGCTTCATACCGGGACTCTTTGATTCACTTGCCTCCGGCGAATTATATACCATTACTCTTGGACTTTGTGCCATCGGACTTGTGTTAATGCCGGAAGTAATCTATGTGGCAGATATTTACGGTGGTGCCTACCAGCGTACAAATACAATGTTCAAGCTTACCTATCAGTCATACATAATGTTTTCCATCTGTATGGCAGTTATTATGGTATATCTGATATACTTCAAATGCGGGAAAATTCTGAGACAGATAGGACTGCTTACACTCATCCTCTTCGGATGTACAGTATGCTACATCTTCGAAGCATGCAACACCTGGTTCACCGGATATTACCAGACTCTGGATGCCTCCGGATTCCTGGAAACCGAAAACTACGACGACTATGAAGGAATCGAATGGGTAAACGAAAACGTAGGTGACGAAGACATAGTTTTGGAAATGTGCGGCCTCAGTTATTCATACTTTAACCGTGTATCCGTATTCACGGGAAATCCTACAGTACTGGGATGGCAGAGTCATGAATGGCTGTGGAGAAGCTCAGGCGACAAGGAATATCCTCAGATGATGAATGAACGTCATGATGACGTGCTGAAGATATACACCTCACTGGATATTGAAGAAGTAAAATCACTGGTGGACAAATATAACATAGACTACATCTACGTAGGCGAAGCCGAGCACTATGACGGATACTTCCAGATGGATGAAACATCACTTGAAACCGGAGAAGGTGGAAACTTCCACGGCTCAATATATAAAAGAATCGCAGTCAATGATGCACTTCTCAAACAGCTGGGCACCGTCCACATGATAAGTGAAATCACGGATGAAAAACCGTACGAGACCTATGTTGTAGAGATACAGTAGGTCGTCCTTGTTGAAGCAGAAAGAAAGGTATATCAGCTGAGCAGACTGGCATATACTGTTCGAGAACAGTATTCGCCAGCTGCGAGGCTGTTGTTAGTTAAACAAAAACTTCCCTTTATTTCATGTCTTTGCGGAAGTGGAGGAAGTCCCCCAGGGCTTTCCAGCCGATCTTGATTATCCTTGGGATGTTTACGGAATTGACTCCGGCCATTCTAGGCTTAAATGATATAGATTTAAAGCAGGCATTTTCTCTGTAATATGCAAAGAAGGTGGTCAGCATTATGTTTGGCAGATTATAATCATCGGCCATCCTGTCTATATATTTATTCACCAGAGAACATTTCATAAGTCTGAAAGGAGCATTGGCATCCGGAACCTTTACTCCGAAGAATATCCAAAGCAGGAAGCAGAGTACCTTTTCCACAAAGGCTCTGCTTTTTCCGTCCCCTCTTTCGGTTCTGTTTCCGAGAATGGCATCGTAGCGTTTTCTCAGTTTCCAGAAAAGATGGAATTCATCCGGATTGGTCTGATCATCGGAATCAGTCTGAAAAACATAGTCAATGTTATTTTTAATGGCATATTTATATAGAGCTATAACCTTGGGACCGTGATATCTGTCGCAGTCTGTCAGAATTTCCAGCTTAGGATAAGTGCTGCGAAGCTCCGTTAGAATCTCATGAGTCCTGTCACTGCTTCCACTGTCTGCAATTACCAGTCTGGAATTTTCTGCTTTTCCCGAAAGCAGCGGATACCACTTACTTATTACATTCTCGATATTCTCTTCCTCATTATAAGCAGGCATTACAATATATAATGAATCCATTCTGTCCTCCGTAAAATTTTATAATTAATTCGTTTATTATATCTCACCATACAATTTTACAATAAATAAATCATAATTTAAAGTGTTTGACATATGTTATTTGATTTACAAAATGACCGAAAACAGTTAAAATAATTATAACTGTACTTTTGTGCAGAAAACTTAGAAAAATGTATTGGGTTTTACGATAATCAAAGGAGGAGGAAGTGCTATGTATTATGGTTCAATAGAAGCTGGAGGCACAAAAATGATATGCGCCATCGGCGATGAAAATGGTAATATTCTTGATAGATTCACAACACCTACAAAAACTCCGGGGGAGACGGTTCCACTTATGCTTTCATACTTTATGAATAAGGCTAAGGAAGGAATGAAAATCTCTTCTCTCGGTATTGCCTGTTTCGGCCCCATTGATCTGAATAAGTCATCAGATACATATGGATATATAACAACTACTCCTAAAACTGCATGGATGAATTATGATATAGTGGGAGAGTTCAGAGATACTCTGGAGGTTCCGGTGGGCTTCGATACAGATGTAAATGGTTCACTTCTTGGGGAAGTAACCTGGGGCAGCTCAAAGGGACTTACGGACGTGGTATACCTGACCATTGGAACAGGAGTTGGCGGCGGTATAATGTCCGGAGGAAATCTTGTGCATGGAATGATGCATCCGGAGACAGGGCATATTCTGATAAGACCGGTGGCTTCGGATCCTTATCCGGGAAGATGTCCTTTCCACAATAACTGTCTGGAGGGCATGGCTTCGGGACCTGCCATTGGTGAAAGATGGGGAAAACCTGCAGCTGAGCTTATGGATAAGCAGGAGGTGTGGGAGCTGGAAAGTGATTATATAGCACAGGCTCTCATGTCCTACATTCTGATACTCAGCCCTCAGAGGATAATACTTGGTGGCGGTGTTATGCATCAGGAACAGATGTTCGATCTTGTACGTGCCAAGGTAAAGGAAAAGCTGAATGGTTATATTCAGACTTCTGAGTTAGATAATATGGAGGATTATATAGTTCCTGCCAGCCTGAATGACGACCAGGGAATCATGGGCGGCATCAAGCTTGCAATGGACGCATTGGAATCATGATAAATATAGTATTACATGAACCGGAAATACCTCAGAATACCGGGAATATCGGAAGAACATGCGTTATAACCGGTTCAAAACTTCATCTAATAAGACCTCTTGGGTTCAGGATAAATGAAAAGACAGTAAAAAGAGCCGGACTTGATTACTGGCCCAAGCTGGATGTGACAGAGCATGATAATGTGGAAAGCTTTTATGAATATGCTTCCACACAAAATCCCCAGGGGCGGATTTACTATGCCACCACAAAGGGAAAACACAGATACACAGATGTTGAATTTAAAGATGGCGATTATATAATGTTTGGCAGGGAGAGCGCCGGGATACCGGAGGAAATTCTTTCCATCCATCCCGAGGACTGCATCAGGATACCAATGCTTCCTGAGGAAAGATCACTGAACCTTGCAAACAGTGTTGCCATAGTTTTATATGAAGCTCTGAGACAGCTGGATTTCCCGGGGCTTGAAAGTGAGGGAGAGCTTCACAGACTGGAGTATATAAATGATTAACATATTAATTGTTGCAACAGGCGGAACCATATGCTCCATGACGGGAGATGATGGATATAACGATGTGGCAGGTGAACATACCCTGCCACTTCTTATCGAGATGTTTAAAGAAAAGGCTGATGACCATCCGGAAATATCAGAGATAAACTTTGAACATATACAGCCTATAGATACCCTGAGTGAGAACATGACTATTGCCAAATGGAATCTGCTGATCAAGGCTGTGGCTGAGAGCATGGAGAAGGATTATGATGGAATGATCATTCTTCATGGCACAGACAGTCTGCACATGACTGCACCTCTTATGGCAAAGCTTCTGGATGGGATCGGAAAACCGGTGGTACTGGTGGCGGCCAACAGGGTTCTCAGCGACCCGGCGGGAAATGGCAGTGCAAATATGCTGGGGGCAGTAAGGCTCATAGCCCATGAAAAGAAGGTAATGGAAAAAGGAGAATCTGTGGCGGGGCTCATAGGATCAGATGTATCGGTGGTATATCAGAACATGGATGGCGTGACCTGGGTACATGATGCCGGGGAGCTGATGGAATGTGGCTGTTACACTGACGACTTCTTCAGTGACGGGATGATGGATATAGAAGATATTCTGAAAAGTACACTGGCAAAACGAAGTGACAGAGAAAAAAAGCAGCCACTTATAAATGAGTTTATAAAAAAGAATGCTAAGCTGACGGATGGCATTCTCTATATAAAACCTTATGTGGGAATAGATTACAGTCGATATAATATTTCAGGATTAAAGGCTGTACTGCATGACCTTTATCATGCACAAACTGCAAATTCAGAGGGAGAAGGGGATACATCCCTTATCTCTTTGATAAAAAGATGCATGGAGGAAGGGGTAGATTTTTATATCTTCCCTTGTAATGAGGAAAATTACAGGTATGTATCTACAAAAAGACTTCTGGACACAGGAACCAGGCCTCTTTATGGCGGAACCTGGAATCAGGCTTATGTAGAACTATTACTGGATTATAGTCTGTCATAATAATACGAGGTGATTTATGCTTGAAGTTTTAGAATTATTTGGAGGAGTCGGTCTTTTCCTGTTTGGAATGAATCTTATGGGGAATTCTCTTGAGAAGCTGGCCGGCTCGGGACTTGAAAAAATACTTGAGACTCTTACCACCAGTAAGAAGAGAGGCGTGGGAGCCATAAAAGGATGGGGGCTTGGACTTGGTGTTACCGGAATCATTCAGAGTTCGGCGGCAACCACTATTATGCTCATTGGTTTTGTTAACGCCGGAATCATGAAGCTGGCACAGACTATTCCTGTAGTTTATGGTGCTAACGTGGGAAGTACAGTAACAGCTCAGATACTGAGACTTGGTGATCTCAGCTCTGACAATATCGTACTGAAGCTTCTCAAGCCATCTTCATTTGCACCCATGCTGGTGGCTGTGGGAGTATTTTTTCATTTGTTTTCAAAAAAGAAAAAGACAAAGGATATAGCAGGAATCCTTATAGGTCTTGGAACACTTTTCTATGGTATGACAATGATGGAAGAGGTATTTGCCCCTCTTAAGGAGTCGGCAAAATTCAGAAGCTTTTTCCTTTCTTTCGAGAATCCTCTCCTGGGAATTCTGACAGGTCTTGTTATAACGGCCATAATTCAAAGTTCCAGTGCTTCGGTAGGTATTCTTCAGGCCCTTTCCGCAACGGGCAGCGTAACCTACTCTGTAGCAATCCCTATCATCATAGGACAGAATCTGGGAAAATGTATGACTATTATCCTGGGAAGTATCGGCGCCAACAAGAAGGCAAAAAGAGCAGCTCTGTCATATCTGATGTTTAATATTATCGGAGCGGTGTTCTTTTCTGCTGTAATCTATGGTGTGTATTATACGGTGGGAATCAAGGGATTCTCTGCGGTGGTAAACCGTGGCGATATAGCCAATATCCATCTGGCCTTCAATCTATTTACAAGTATTATGCTGCTGCCCTTCTCTAATCAGATGGCAAGCCTTACAGGTAAGATACTTAAGGATTCCGATGAGTCATATGGAGACGAAGAAATCCGTCGTCTGGATGATATGCTTCTCAAGACTCCGGGTATTGCATTGAAGCAGTGCAAGAGACTCATGAGTTCAATGGGCAAAAAAATCATGGAGAACTATAACATTTCCATGGGACTTTTAACTGAATATGATAAGAATGCTTTCAATACCTTAAATGATAATGAAGGCTTTATAGACCGCTGCGAAACAGCTCTTTCCGCTTATGTGGTCAGAATAGACAGGGACAGGCTGACTCCTGATAACCGTCTTATGGCCCAGGAGATTCTAAATTGTATCGGTGATTATGAGCGAATTGGAGACTATTCCATAAACATAGGCTACATAGCTCAGGAATGTCATGAGAATAAGGTTAAGTTCTCAAAGAAGGGCAGGAAAGAGTTAAATAGCATGCTGGAGGCAACCAAAAATCTAATCAGCATGACTCTGGAATCCTTTGATGGAGATAAGCTCAGTGAGGCTGTCAGAATTGAGCCACTGGGCAAGGCTATCAGAAGACTTAAAGATGAGTCGGAAAAGAATCATGTGGAGAGACTTCAGGATGGCGACTGTGGAGTAAATGGAGGCGTTGCGCTGTATGATCTGATAAACTGCTTCGAGAAGATAGCCCTGCATGCAAGAAGCATTTCCCGTCATATAGTTAAGAGGCTGGGAGATGATAAAAATATGGATGAGATGCATGGTCACGTTATGGACAAGCACAGCGAAGAATACAAGGCTATGATAAATTATTATTATTATAAATATCGGGATTAGACCGAAATGGATTTTTGTGGTATTCTATAAGCTACTCATGCAAAAATGAAATAGAGGAGAAAATTATGGCAATGAAGAAAAAGCCTGTTACAGGCATGAAGGACATACTTCCCAAGGAGATGGCTATAAGAGATTATGCCATAGGTCTCATAAAGGAAACCTATAAGCAGTTCGGCTTTACCTCAGTGGAGACGCCGGCGGTTGAGCATATAGAAAATCTCTGCAGCAATCAGGGAGGAGAAAACGAGAAGCTTATATTCAAGGTTCTGAAAAGAGGAGATAAGCTTACATCAGCAGTTGGAAAGCTGGTGGATGATCCTTCATCACAAAAGGATGAATATGGAAATTATGATCTGGGTCTGCTTACTGACAGTGGTCTCAGATATGACCTCACACTTCCATTATCAAGATATTATTCAAATAACGCAAATGATCTTCCAAGTCCATTTAAGGCTTTGCAGATGGGAAATGTATGGAGAGCTGACAGACCTCAGAGAGGAAGATTCCGTCAGTTCATGCAGTGTGATATAGATATTCTGGGAGAGCCGGGGATCACAGCTGAGATAGAGCTGATCCTTGCAACCACAACTCTCCTGGGAAAACTTGATTTTAAAAACTTCACCATAAGAATAAATGACAGAAGGATACTTAAGGCTATGGCGGCTTACAGCGGCTTTGAGGAGTCCGATTATGATACCGTCTTCATCATACTTGATAAGATGGATAAGATAGGTCTGGATGGTGTAAGAGAAGAGCTTCTGAAGGAAGGCTATGGAGATGACAAGGTAGAAAAATATCTTGGATTATACGGAAAGCTTTTAGGAGATGAAGGCTCACAGAAGGCACAGACAAGTCTGGAAAATATAAAGGTTGTAAAGGAAGAGCTGGGAGATTATCTGGATGCTGAGGTATCTGATAATCTGGGAACCATTATCGCAAGTGTAGAAGCTGCAAAGTCAGCAGAGTTCGGAGTACAGTTCGATCCTACCCTTGTAAGAGGAATGTCATATTATACAGGACCTATATTCGAGATATCCATGGATGAGTACGGTGGTTCCGTAGGTGGCGGCGGCCGCTATGACGAGATGATCGGAAAATTCACCGGACAGTCAACTCCGGCAGTGGGATTCTCCATTGGATTTGAAAGAATTGTTATGCTGCTTCTGGAAAATGATTTCCAGATTCCGGGCAGCGGTTCGAAAAAGGCTTACCTGATTGAGAAGGGTATGCCAAGCGATAAACTTCTTCAGATATTCAATAAGGCAAAGGAAGAGCGGGAGAATGGCATCTCTGTAAATATTGTAATAATGAAGAAGAATAAAAAATTCCAGAAGGAAAAAATGCAGGAAGAGGGCTACACTGAATTTGTGGAATTTTTCTGCGACAGAGAAATTTAATACTTAAAAAGCTGAAAGAAGGAGTCAAAAATGGCAGAGAGTATGCAGGGTCTGAAGAGGACCCATAGATGTGCAGAGGTTATAAATGCAGAGGTTGGAAGTACAGTCACAGTTATGGGCTGGGTTCAGAAGAGCCGTAACAAGGGCGGTATAGTATTTACAGATCTGAGGGACAGAAGCGGTATCGTTCAGATCATATTTGAAGAGGAAACAGTGGGAGCTGAAGGCTTTGAAAAGGCTGGAAAGCTTCATGCAGAATATGTAATAGCAGTTACCGGAAAGCTTCAGAAGAGAGCCGGTGGAATAAATGAAAATCTGACAACAGGAGAGCTGGAGATAATAGCAGACAGCATCCGCGTTCTTTCAGAGGCAGACACACCTCCATTCCCTGTTGAAGAAAACCTTCAGACTAAGGAGGATATTCGTCTTAAATATCGTTTCCTGGATTTAAGACGTCCTGATATCCAGAAAAATATTATTCTCAGAAGTAAGGTTACAACAACTGTTCGTACATTCCTTGCCGAGGAAGGTTTCCTGGAGATTGAAACACCTATACTTTGTAAATCCACACCTGAGGGAGCAAGAGACTACCTTGTTCCAAGCCGTGTGCATCCGGGAAATTTCTATGCACTTCCACAGTCACCTCAGCTTTTTAAGCAGCTGCTTATGTGCTCAGGCTATGACAGATATTTCCAGATAGCAAAGTGCTTCCGTGATGAGGACTTAAGAGCTGACAGACAGCCTGAGTTTACTCAGATAGATATGGAGCTCAGCTTCGTAGATGAAAATGATGTTATGGATGTAAATGAGCGCCTTATTCAGAAAATGTTTAAGGATGCCATAGATTTTGATGTTCAGCTTCCTATCCAGAGAATGACCTGGAAAGAGGCTATGGACAGATTTGGTTCTGATAAGCCGGATCTTAGATTCGGTATGGAGCTTGTGGATATTGCAGATGCAGTAAAGGATACTGAGTTTGTAGTATTCAAGAGTGCCCTTGATGCGGGCGGTGCAGTTCGTGCCATAAATGCCGAAGGCCTTGGCGGTATGGCTCGTAAGAAGATAGATGCCCTGACTGAATTTGTTAAGGGTTATGGAATGAAGGGACTTGCATATATCAATATAAGTCCTGAGGGTGAGGAGAAATGCTCCTTCGCCAAGTTTATGACTGAAGAAGAGCTTGCTGCTATTAAAGAAAAAACAGGAGCAAAGCCGGGAGACCTTATACTTATTCTTGCTGATGCAAAGAAGAAGCTGGTGCTTGAAACTCTTGGTGCTCTCAGATGTCATATTGCAGATGAACATGATATGTTTGACAGAAATGAATATAAATTTGTATGGATCACAGAGTTCCCTCTTCTTGAGTGGAGTGAGGATGAGGAAAGATTTGTAGCAATGCATCATCCATTCACCATGCCTATGGAAGAGGATCTGGATAAGATAGAATCTGATCCGGGTGCGGTTCGTGCAAAGGCTTATGATATAGTTCTTAACGGTGTTGAGCTGGGTGGCGGTTCAGTGAGAATTCACCAGGATGATATACAGGAACTTATGTTCAAGACCATAGGACTTACAGAGGAAGATGCCAATGATAAATTTGGCTTCCTTCTTACAGCATTTAAGTACGGAGTTCCACCACATGCAGGACTTGCCTATGGACTGGACAGACTTCTCATGCTTATGTGTAAGGCTGATTCAATACGTGATGTTATGGCATTTCCAAAGGTTAAGGATGCGTCAGATCTTATGTGTGAAGCTCCAAATGTTGTTGATGCAGTACAGCTTGAAGAACTTGGAATAGATATCAGAAAGGAATAATATGAAAATAGCAGCCATCATTATTCTTGCAATACTTGGGGGAGCATTATATGTTCCACTTAATGTGTTTATCAGAAGACTTATAGCAAAGGTCATAAGCGCCGACGATTATGATGAAGATGTGGACGGCCTCATGACCAAGGAGGAAAAGAAAGCCGCCGAAGAGCGTAAGGTTCTGGAAAAGGAAAAACTTAAAATAGGAATGAAGGCTGTCTTTGAGGAAAGTAAAGCACGGTTTATAGCCATTGTGATCATCGGCGTGGTACTTGGAGGACTTGTAGGTTATCAGTTCGGACTTAGTTTTGAAACTATAATCTACTTCCTGTTCTTCATGCTTCTTACAGTCATAGCATTTGTGGATATGGCTACCATGGAGATACCACCCATGCTGAATCTGGCTATACTTGTGCTGGGAATTATTTCCATTTTTGTAACACCTGAGATTACTATAGTTCAGAGACTTATAGGATTAGTTTGCGTAAGCGGATTTATGACCATATTTGCTCTGATAATGAATGGGTTTGGTTTTGGGGACATCAAACTTATGGCAGCTGCAGGATTCCTTCTGGGATGGAAGGGAATACTGACATCATTTATTTTCGGACTATTTATGGGGGCAGCCATAGGAATAATACTTATGGCCGGGAAGAAAAAGGGAGGAAGAGAGCATATGCCATTTGGACCTTCACTATGTGCAGGCCTGGTGGCAGCCACACTCTTTGGAAGCCAGCTGGTGGATTGGTATATCCATATCATCAAGCTTGCCATGCCCAACACCTTCCCCCAGTAATTCCGGATATTAAAAGAGGAGGTAATATATGGGGATTAGAATGAAAAGAATAACTAAGATTTTAGCGCTTTCGTTGATGGTTTCACTTATGATTCCATTTGGAGTTTTTGCGGGCTCTGACAGGAATACTGATAAGATGAGTGAAAAGGAACGGGAAGGGTATGAGCTTACAAAGAAGTATGAAAGATATCTTCTTGATAAGAATCCTTCTCCAAATATCAATGAAAGCTTTTTTAGTAAGAAGGATTCTTCTAAAAATCTAAAAAGTGTGCCGGTGAATATTCCTTCGGCATATGACAGCAGGGATGCGGGAGTGGTTTCTCCTGTTATGGATCAGGCTTCCACAGGTACATGCTGGGCTTTTTCGGGTCTGGAGTCTGCTCAGGATAGCCTTAATTCCAGTATAAAGAGAAAGAATCCTGAGGCAGAGCCGGAAACTGATTTTTCAGAATATGATCTGGCTTATTTTATATATAATCAGCCTCCTGATAAGCTGGGACTTACAGGTGATGATTTGACATATGAAAAGATAACTACCGGAAGTGCCGAATACTATAACATAGGCGGTACTTTGGAAAAGACTATGTATAGTATTGCAAAGGGGATAGGTCTTTCTGATGAAAAATCCGCCAGCTTTGATGCCCTTCTTGATGATTTATATCAGAAGGGAACTGCAAAGCTTCCTGACAGCTTCTGCTATAACAATTCAGTGGCGGCTCTTAAGAATGTGGAAGTACTTAACATCAGGAAAAAAATAACTAACGAACAAAGGAACATGATCAAAGAAAAAATCATGTATTACGGGGCCGGCCAGATAGGCTTTACCGAGACCTCAAATGCCTTCGACTTTAATAATTATGCTTACTATATTTCCCCCACCACAAGTACCTATGGCGCCGGAGGACACGGTGTTGCTGTAGTAGGATGGGATGATGATTATCCGGTGAGTAATTTTAAGGATGAGCCTCCGGGACCGGGAGCATGGCTCATTAAGAATTCCTGGGGTGAAAACTGGGGAATTGATGGATATTTCTGGATGTCATATTATGAGCCTTCCCTGTCGGAAATATTTTTCTATGACGTTGAAGAAGCTGGAAACTATGATTCTATATATCAATATGACGGAAACCTCTCTGCCGAAACCATATCAGGTTATGTTACAGGGGCCAATGTATTTAAGGCTGAAAAAAATGAAATCTTAAAATATGTATCATTCTTTACCAAAAAGGATAATACGGATTATGAGGTTAGGATTTATAAGAATCCTCAGGAGGGGAATCCGGCGTCCGGAACTCTGGTAGGGAATAAATCCGGAACTATAACTCATATAGGCTATTCAAGACTGGATATTGATGCGGTTGAACTGAAGAAGGGGGATACCTTCTCGGTGGTTATCAGGCAGACTGTAGATCAGGAAGCTACTCTGATGGCAATTGATTGTGACTATAGTACTTCAGATGTTACGGTAGTTTGTGCAGCCCATGACGGTCAGTCCTATGTTTCAAAAAAGGGTTCGGGATGGACTGCTGATGACTGGGAGGATATATCAAGTGACGGAAGTACAAATCTTCGAATCAAGGCATTTACCACTACTAAAACAAAAGAACCTGAAGCATCTATTTCATTTAAAAAAGATGAGTATGAGATGGATTTAGGAAGCGTAATACCTACAGATGTTTTGTCGGCAGGTAAATCAATCCTGGCCTCTACAAATCTTAGCTTTAGCAGTGCTGATGAAAAGATAGCATTTGTTGACTCTCTTGGACATGTATACGGAAGAAAGGTTGGAGAGACAGATATTACTGTAAAGTGTGGTGATAAAACTGCTGTTACCCATATAAAAGTTAATTCAGGAATTATAACTAAGATCGATTTATCAAAAAAGAAAGATTATGCGACCCAGGAAAAACCTTTAAAAGCAAATCTTATGGATTATATAACTCTGATTTATGATGTGAATCCGGCGCAGTATCGTGAAAATGTTATATTTGATATAGCATTTGCTGATGGAGACAAAGCCAGTAAATATGTAGATTATTATGCTTATAATCCAGGGGAATATAAGTTCTATACAGAGGGAACCTATAAGATAACTGCCAGAGTTGATGGGGAAGATGGAATAGAGGGATCATCGCTTGAATTTTATCTGGAGCTGACTGCAGATGTAACAGAATGTGGATCGGATTATACAAAGATCAGACAGAATCCATATAAGAACAATAAAGCTGCCATTTTCAACTATTATGATCCTTTATCAGTTAGTAATGTATTCACTCTGAACTATGATACGGAAATAGACTATGATTATTTATATATTCTGGGAATGGATAAAAAACTATCAAATCAGGACATCTTCAAATATGCTATGTATTTATCTGATGATTATGAAATAGATGATGATCTGAAGAATGCAGTCAAATTTGAAGAGATTCTTAATGGAGAAGGGAAAGGTAAAAATGTAGTAGTAGCTTATCCTTATGTATCATTTATTATGGTCAGCGATATGTATCAGAACGGCTCATTCAGTGTTGAAAGCGTAGATAGTTACGTTTTGGCAGAAAACATGGTGTTCACAAAATCAGATCTTCATCAGGAGCTGAAAACAGGCGGGGAAGCGGTGATAAACATTGCAACGGATCCTGTAAACGCATTTGATGGAGAAATAAAGTGCCTGGTAGACGATAGTACATTTGCTTCGGCATCCTATGCTGATGGAAAGGTTACCATCAAAGCCGGAAAGATCGGCAGCACAAATGTTTATGTTTATTTCAGTGATGAGGATCCTGATGCGGAAACTGCAATAAATATAGATTCAGATGATGAAGGAACCGGCATCCTTAAAGGCCGGGTGTTCAGAATCAGCGTGAATGTAACAGCGGCACAGTCACAGCCGGATACCTTTGAATTCAAAGATTCTGATATTGAACTGGAGAGAAACAGTAAGGTTGATATGCCGGCTTTAAATGACGATGCCTGGGATGGTTATTTCATATCTTATGAGAGTGAGGATCCTACGGTTGTCTATGTTGACTATGATAATACAGTGGTAGCAGCGGCCTGTGGACAGACTAAGATTACAGCCACGGTTACCACCGACAAGGGTGAACTTACTGCAACTCAGAATGTAACAGTAACAGAACCTGACAGGAAGGATTTTAATAATCTGCAGAATGTGCATAATTATGTATTCGGAATGGAGGATTTTTATATCTATGAGGCTCCTGAAGGTACGGAGTGCATGAATCTTTATTTTGATTACAGTTCTTCCTTTGATACTGATGCATATATTACCATCAGTGACGGAAATGGAACCTATTATGGTTATGATTCCTCCGGAAATCCTATTACTACAGAGGCAAAGAGTGATACCGGAATAGATAAAAGATTCTGTGTAAGAAATAAGAGCTATCTTACGACGAGGCCATTTACAATCTATGGTGATAAGGCGGTTATACACTTTGTTTCTACCAACGCCTCAGGAAAAAATCCTGTGGGTGTTATGGGAAGCTACTATGGTTTCAGAGTTAAAAAAGTAGAAACAGGAAAAATAGCAAAAGGTCTTTCTATTAAAAATGGAGATATAAATCTTTCTTTTGACAAATATGGTTCCAACGAGGCTACACTAAAGGTTCAGCTGGAGGGTGAAGACGCAATAGATAAGGTCTATTACAGAGTGGATGACAGCAGCGTAGCTTCCATAGATAAGTATGGAGTAATTACAGGAAAAGAACCGGGAGAAACCACAGCTTATGCATATACTTTAAATGGTGATGAAAGCCTGGAGGATTCTGTAAAGATTACCGTCAGTGAAAAGGCGGTTGAAAACATTATTTTCTATGATTCTTATAAATATCCGGAAACCATAGAAGAATATGAGGGGCCGGTGGCAGATGTAAGTGTTGCCATTGATGATGCCAAGGAAATCGGATATACAATACTTCCATGGGGAGCAAATTTGGGAGATCAGGTATTCTTCGATTTTGATGACGATGCCCTTAATGTAAATTTTTACGGCAATTTTAAACGCGGCTGTTATTTTAGTATTAGTGGAAATAAACTGGGAGCATTTCCTATAGAAATCTATACAAGTGAATCGGATGAAAGAGATGAACCGGTATTCACATTTAATGTTACGGTGACGCCTCCGGAGTGTGATGAGGAGTTTGATTCTGAAAAAATAGATGTAGATGGAAATGACGGTGTGGCTCCGGAAGAGCTTGCTGCTGAGGATATCTTCCTGCAGCAGGGAGATGACGGCGATGTGGAGTCAATATACTGGACCTTTAAAAGAGAAGGGGCAGATTATATAGAGATATCATTTGATAAGCTCTGTGATATATGCGAACCTTATGGCTGGCTTTATATCTATGATTCCCAGGGTAAAATGCTGGGACAGTATACAGGAGACAGAAATACAACTTTGGATGAATGCAGATTTGCAGGTGAAACCATCAGAGTAGATGGTGATGGATTTATAATTGCACTGATTGCTCCGGAAAATAAAATGAGCTTCGCTGTATCAGATATCTATGTTCATTATCCGGGAGATGACAGGCCGGATCCAGAGCCGGCAGATGTTACACCGACCCCAACTCCTTCGCCGGAAGGTCCTTCAGTAACACCAGCTGCACCATCAACATCCCCGACACCAACTCCTACACCAGCAGCTGATGCTAAGACACCGAAGGTTGGAGATGTGGTGAAGGATTCCACAGGAAAGGGAAGCTATAAGATACTTTCGGATACGACTGTAGAGTTTAACTCACCGTCAGCAAAGAATCCGGCATCCTTCGAGATTCCGGCTGCGGTAACCATAGAAGGAAAAACTTACCAGGTTACTGAAATAGCTGCAAATGCATTTAAGAATAATAAGAAGCTTAAGAAGGTTGTAATCGGAAAGAATATAATCAAGATTGGAAAGTCCGCTTTCCAGGGCTGCAAGAAGCTTAAAGATATAAGGATAAAGGGTAAGAATTTGAAGACAGTTGGAAAGAATTCCATCAAGGGAATCAATAAAAAGGCTGTGATCAGATGTCCGAAGGCTAAAAAGAAGGCTTATAAGAAACTCTTTAATGCCAAGACAGGCTATAAAAAATCTATGAAAATGAAATAAAGCCAAAAAAATACATTTCTGTTCGAAAGGGCAGAAATGTATTTTTATTTTAATTAATTTTAATTTTTTTGTTATTTAAATTCCAGAGCTGCTTTACACAATCTCGAGTATTGTATTTACCATCAGGTCATTCTGCTTTGGATTCATAAAGCAGAACCGGATATATTTATCGCTGAGGCCTCTTATGTCGTCGCACTTTCTGATGATGATTCCCCGCTCTGCTGCGTGGGCTGCCACATCCGAAGCACTGATGTCATCCTTCAAAAGCTTAACCAGCATGAAGTTTGCATCCGGCTTGAACAGATGGATGGAACGACAGGTGGACATTGCCAGATAAACCAGTGAACGCTCTGTATGAATGGTGGATATAGATTCATTTATATATTCCTTATCCTTGAACATGTTTGTCACTGCTATGGCAGTAAGTGATGCCACGTTATTTTTGGTGGTTGCGATCTCAACCTGTTCCTTCAGTGCAGGATTATTCATTATGGCATAAGCGAATCTGAGTCCCGGAACTGCAAAGAATTTGGATACGCTTCTAAGAACTGCCATATTATCATAATCAGCTGTGATATGAACTGCAGTGTAGCTGCGGTAATTCTCGATAAATTCTATATACATCTCATCCACAAGAAGGAATATATTCTTCTCCTTGCAGGCCTGAGCCAGCTTTTTAATATCCTCAAGCTCTATCTTCTTTGAAGTAGGATTGTTTGGATTTGCGATGATCAGCATGTCGATATCATCTGACAGGGCTGATATAAGCTGGTCGATGTTAAGTACAAATTCTTCATCTTCCTTCAGCTCAAAATACTGAAGCTCAGAATTATAGTCCTGAAGCACGTGCTCGTATTCATTTGGACCTGGGGTTATCAGCATTGTTTTAGCTGGTCTTATAAGAGAAGAGAAAAGCTTCAGAAGGTCTGAAGAACCATTTCCCATGATGACATTTTCAACAGCTGTTTCAGTATATTCAGCTACAGCATTTTTCAGCTTGTTGTAATAGATGTCCGGATATTTAGATATGGTTTCTATATTATCACTGATGGCTGACCTGACTGAGTCGGGGATGCCTCTCGGATTAAGATTTGCATTAAAAAGCACAGTTGCATATTGTTCTATTCTGAGCGGTGCACTATTCATGATAATTTTCCTTTAAAAAACATTTTTTATTTGTTATAATAAGTTGATTTACTTTCGGGTTTTTTAACAAACATCTATATTGTACAACACTTAGATACATTGTTTCAAGCAGATTTTAAACTTGCATAACGGAAGGTATATGGAGTAATAGAATGAAGGCAATAGTTGAACAATACGCAAAAGGGCAATTCGTAGTAGACCGCCCAGAGGTAAGGATTTCAGAGACCAGCTTCAAGATAAATATCGAGGCCGGTACCCTTTATGAGGACAGCTTTACCATCGAAAGTCTGAACGGATTTCCTATAAAAGGAATGGTTTACGACAGCAGATACCTGCTCAGATTTGAAGATCATAATTTTATAAGCAGAGATTATACGGTTAAGTATTCCATGGATGCCACCTGTCTGGAGGCAGGCCAGAATTTCCGTGGCCACATAAATGTTATAACAGATGGCGGGGAGTGGAGACTTCCTTACGATATCAGTATAGTGCAGCCATGTGTCAAGCATCATGACGAAAAGATCGATGACCTTTTCAAATTTGCTTCTCTTGCAGAACGCAACTGGAATGATGCGGCAAGGCTGTTTATTCGTGATGACTTCAGACGAACATTCATTGATAAGGAAACCATAATCAAGAAGATATATGAAAGCCTTCTGGAAAGCCGTTCTGTCAATCAGGCTATGGAGGAGTTTCTGGTTCTTGTATCTAAAAAGAGAACAGTAACTCTTTCGGTGTCAAAGCCGAAGGTCGATATTGCCATGCCTCGTGAGACAGAGAGCGTTACGGTGGATATCCAGAAGAATACCTGGGGTTATACATACTCGGAGATCCGCTCCGATTCAGAATTCATCATCCCGTCCAAAAAGACTATATCCGCAAAGGATTTCACCGGAAATGTCTGCTCCCTTAAGGTATACATTTCTCCTGAGCATGTTCCGGATGGTGAGAATACAGGTAAGCTGATCATAGAGAATATCTATCAGCGTTTAGAGGTTGAGATTCATCTTCAGAAGCCTACACAGGCCAGAGCAAATCACGAGAGCAG
>CADBMW010000099.1 GCA_902795855.1 uncultured Lachnospiraceae bacterium | reverse complement strand
CCAAAATGTAAGATAAAGAGGTGAGAAGAGAGAAACATGGCTGTAAGCGAGGTAGCAGAGCAAGGGTTTACAGCCAAAATGTAAGATAAAGAGTTGTGAAGAGAGGGAGATGGCTGTAAGCGAGGTGGCAGAGCAAAGATTTACAGCCAAAATGTAAGATAAAGAGGTGAGAAGAGAGAAACATGGCTGTAAGCGAGGTAGCAGAGCAAGGGTTTACAGCCAAAATGAGAGAAACAGAGGTGAGAAGAGAGAAGCATGGCTGTAAGCGAGGTGGCAGAGCAAGGATTTACAGCCAAAATGTAAGATAAAGAGGTGTGAAGAGAGAGGAAATGCATCATACCGCGGAAAAGTGCATTTTACATTTCAAAATATTGAACAGGCAGAAGGCTTCGTATATAGTCGCATTAATAAGAATAATGTGGATGTATGCGAAGCTTTCTTTTATGATGGAAAGTTATTCATGATTACATGTAAACATCAAATGTAATCGATTGTAAATGATCCGAATGCTTGTTATACTTGTTTTGGTGACGGTCAGTTTTGATAGACTGGTCAACTAATGAGAATAAGTGAGAACAAGATGGATTTACGGGTGAAAAGAATTCCAATAGAAGAACCGGAGGTTCTGGAAATTCGCTGCCATAAGATAACAGATGAGGTGCAGGAGATTATCTCTTTTGTGAAGGCCAGACATGGACAGCTGAGTACAGAACAGGAAGGGCGAAAGATTGAGATTCCGTTGGTGGATATATTTTATGCGGAGTCAGTGGACAATCGTCTTTTTGTGTATACGTCCAAGGAAAGCTATGAGGTTCGACTCAAATTATATGAGTTGGAAGAACTACTTAGGGGTCGGACATTTTTAAGAGTTCAGAAGGGGATGCTGATAAATCTGATGAAGATTAAATCAATCAAGCCTGCGCTCAGTGGAAGATATACAGCGCTTCTGAAGAACAATGAGGAGATAGTCATTTCAAGAAAATATGTTCCTGACCTTAAGAAGGCATTGAAGGGTGGTGAGGTATAGTGAAAATAAAATCAAGATTTGCAGAAGCGTTTAGATTATATTTTATCCTAGTGACGCTTATTTCAATACTTATGATGGTGGTGGGGATGATTTTCGATAGAGAAAGGACCTTCGGCTATGAGGCATTTCTGTCGCCCCTTATATTTGCGGCCATAGGAGTGATCCCAACTTTATTCATTAACCC
The DNA here is from genome assembly GCA_902795855.1 of uncultured Lachnospiraceae bacterium. GTDB lineage: Bacteria > Bacillota > Clostridia > Lachnospirales > Lachnospiraceae > Eubacterium_Q. The sequence goes on along the minus strand of CADBMW010000099.1, from coordinate 1,519 downwards.
TGACAAGGAAATCAGTATGAAGAGAATGGTTGTTAAGCATTTGGTACAGCTGGGAATCATAGAAGCTTTAGTGATGTCGCTGGTGTTTTATTCTGATAATATTCCCTCTTCACAAAAGAGTGTGGTGATAAGCGTAGGAGTGGGGATAGCATTTGTGTATGTGATCACGCTGGTGGTTGAATATATAATCGAACTGACTCAGTCAAAGGAAATGAATAAATCGCTGGAAGTATATCAGAGTCATAATGAAGGATAGGTGTAACGGGACAAAAATCCGTCAAAACCCATTAATAATTCGCTGTTTTTTAGAAGCTTCCTTATCTCAATCGGAATGCCAAAGAATTTTGAAGAGCTTGGGGCAAAGGAAGAAGATATTCCTACGCTGGTTGAAATGCTTTGCAGAGGCGAAGGAAGAAACGGATCTATATCCGGTTTTGTTACTCTGGATGAAGAAGACTGTACCAAGATATATCAAATGATGGTATAATGTGCAGGCACGATGTCATAAAATGACTTCCAAAGGGCAGAAAGTGAGGCAATAAAATGGGAAAAGAATCCTGGAAGCCGGGGAATATGCTTTATCCTGTTCCGGCAGTTATGGTCAGTTGCCAGAGACCGGGAGAAAAGGCAAATATCATTACACTTGCGTGGGCAGGAACTATTTGTTCTGATCCGGCTATGCTGTCGGTGTCCATAAGACCGAGTAGATATTCACATGATATTATAAAGGAGACCGGAGAGTTTGTTGTAAATCTGGTGGGTACAGAACTGACCAGAGCCTGCGACTGGTGTGGTGTAAGATCCGGACGTGATTATGACAAATTCAAGGAGATGAAGCTTTCGCAGTATAAGTCTGAATTTATGGATGTACCTGCTATTGAAGAAAGCCCTGTGAATATATATTGCAAGGTGAAGAAGATAGAAGAGCTGGGTTCCCATGATATGTTTATTGCCGAGGTTGTGGGAGTAACAGTGGATGATAAGTACATGGATGACAAAGGCCGCTTTGATCTCAGAGCTGCAAATCTTATAGCCTATTCCCATGGAGATTATTTTGCTTTAGGAAAGAAACTGGGTAAATTTGGATATTCAGTGAAAAAGAATAATAAGAATAAAGGTAAAAAAATAAAAAAGAAAAAATAATATTTGTTTTATCAATTTGTTGCGCTTATGTTGCGCATTGGCTGTTATAATGCATCTTGTTTGGTGAAGGAGGTCATGAAAGACTCGTGACCGTTATTTAATATATATTGCGGGAGAACCGTGAAAAATCTATTTGGAGGTCTGATTCGATAGGGTGGAATCAGGCTTCTTTTTTTGCCATGTCCCAGAATTGTTTCATCTGAAAACACAGAACTGTTTCATCTGAAAACACACCTTGTAATTGCAAAAATAGTATGATAAAATCTAATTCGTTGTTGGAATTACTACATAATTGCTTCTGTGGCGTAGTTGGTAGCGCAACTGATTCGTAATCAGTAGGTCGTCGGTTCGAGTCCGATCAGGAGCTTTTTTTTAT
>CADBMW010000098.1 GCA_902795855.1 uncultured Lachnospiraceae bacterium | reverse complement strand
GTGTTCTTATCCATGAATTCTCGTGCTTCCCTTTCTTTTGATCTCATCTATTAGACGGAGAAAAATCAATTTCGTTACAAAATATTTAAAAAAATTTTTAAAAATTATTTTTTAGCGTTTTTCTGCTCTGAATTCTATACTAATAATACTCTGGAATTATTAAACAATCATTAAAAATAATACAAAAAAGCGCAGGACAAGTCCAGTTCATCCTACGCTTTTTTAAAACCTTCACTATTTATTATATTTTAAACTGTATAAATTATGCTGCAGCCCCGTCAACCTTAGCTGCTTTATTTGACTTTGTTGTAATTATATAGATTATAGATGCAACAAGAATAGCTATTGATCCAACAAGACAAAGGGTATTTCCTATTCCCTTTTCAACAAAAGCACCTAATGTTTCATATTCTTCAAGGGTAGAATTGTTAAGTGTATAAGAAAGGAACATTCCAAGCGCTGTAAGTATACCAAATATAAGTACAGGAACCTTAACGCCTGCTAATGCAAAGATAAGTGTCAGTACTGCAAATGCAGCCCAGATAATAGCTACTACACTTATGCCCTCGGCATACATGAGACTTACAGTCATCTGTGTACCAAATGCATCTACCTTATAGAAAGGTAAGCACAGTCCTAAAAATACAACGACTGTTGCCAACAAAACTAAAATTGCTCCTACTGGATTCTTTTTCATAACCTGTGACCTCCTCATAGTCATCAATTTAATATTTTTTACAAAATAATAATAATTGAATCAGGTATGATATTTCAATGGATTTTTCTACTATAAATAAAAAGTATCCAATGGATACCCCAGTAAATCAGCCATTTCCGGGGGTATCCATTGGATACCATTAAATATTACTTTATTTTGTTTCAACATCCATAAGCTCGCTGAAGCCTGTAACCTCAAATACTTCATTAACCTCGCTGCATACATTTTTGATTGTAAGTGGATGCTCGCCCTGGATTATCAGGAGTAATGCTCTAAGTCCAGCAGATGAAATGTAATTCATATTGTCAAAGTCCAAGGTAACAGGTTCTTCTTCCTTCATACCGCTTATAATTTCAGTTACCTTTTCATTGAACTCATCAACAGTGATACTGTCGATACGACCTTCTACTACTATTACATCATCTTTTAATTCAACTTTCATAATATCTTCTCCTTTTTCAGTAATAAAATATCTTACTAATTATAACATTGAAATCATGAATAATTCCATTATTTTTTTTATTTTATTTGCAATATTTATAGTTTAAGGCAGATCATGTACCACACCATATATATCTTTAACTGAATATTTCTGAGTAAAGCTTTCCTTAACATCATCGGTAAGATCATCAATTTCTGAAAGCGGAACATCTTTCTGGATTTTCCATTTATCCATATCCTTTAGTGTAAAGGTGCTGTCCTCCATTATTTTATTATAATCAAGTGAGCCGCTTCTGACACAGAGTGAAATCTTTGCATCAGGATAGGTTTCTTCATCCAGGGGTGAAAGATCATTTTCATAACTAACCTGGAAACCTAATATTTCATAATTATCATTATCAGCCTTTACATGAAGCAAACCGTTGACATCCTGACCATAACCACTTTCATCCGGAGGTGTTTCAAGATGTATAGGAATGTAATAGAGATTAGGATTAAGCTCATCTCTTTCAAAGGCCATAATATGTCCCTTACCATCTCCGTCTATAAATTCATACCAGGAATCTGTGATCTTATCTATGGATAATTTAGCCTCCTTTTCAGCATAAGGGTTATCTCCTGAAAGACTGCCACTAAGAGAACCAAGTAATCCTAAGTCTTCGCCTTCTGCAGTTTTGATCATAATACTTTCTGTTACAGGTTCGAAATAGTCCAGTATCCTTGGAGAGGTACCATGAATGGTAACAGTTTTTTCAGATTCTGAATCTTCTGCCTCTATATTAGAAGTAAGAACCACTTCCTTACTCTGCTGAGCTGCCAGCTGGTTAATCCAGTCATTAGTACTAACACCACGTAATTCTAAGTATTCATTCAGCTTATCATATATTAAATTTATACTCTGATCCCACTGTGTTTTTTCAGGCATGGAATCCAGATCATACCCCTGTGTCTCGTAGGATTTAATAATGGCTGGATCATCCGCTTTCCAGCTGTCCATGATATCTTCAGCCTCAATACTTTCCTTTCCATCCTGTGAAAGATCGGTTACTATTTTTCCTGTACTTCTGATTATAGCATACTCACAGGCAGCTTCCTCAAACAACTTGAGAAGCTTTATCCTAGCCTCCGGATCATAAATGCCATTCGCTCCTATATAATCCACCATTCCATCTATAGCTTTAATATAATCACAGGTAGCAGTAGTTTTTCCATTTGGGAAGAAAATGTTAATACCTCCAGGAACCAGCTTTTCATCCTTAACTATACTTCCATCTTCATCTCTATGAGAAGCATAGGTTACAGTTTTCTGAATATCATCACTGCTGCGCTGATACATCATGGTATCATCCTGAAATGCACTCTTAAGAGCCTGAACTGTCTCTGTATATTTATTTCCGTACTGGAACTTATTATCTGAGCCATTGGAATTCATTTCTGTCTGACTGATACCAAGGGACTCAGCAAAAAGCTTCAGATCAAAAAGACTGTAATCTGAGGAATAAAGAATAGACTTGCTACTGCTAAGAAGTTCATCATAGAAGCTTATCTCTGCATCACCGGAAGTACTAACACCTTCCTCAGCTACAAGGCTCATAAGCTCTGTCATAGGAGAAATAACGCTCTTCATGAATTTCTCAGTATTGATGACAGCCATTGTAGCCTCTTTAAAGTCTGATCCACCCTTAGTATTATAATAATCAACAAAATAATCAGTTATGTATTTTCCAATCTCATAACCTGACATATCCTCATGTCCGGGAATAGCTGATAGCCACTCATAATTTCCACCATCACCTGGTTCAAGAGCTGAAGAAACCACGAAGTTTTCTGCCTTATCAGCAAGAGTCATAATAACCTCCACATTACTCATAAGACATGCATCAAAATGAATGAATTCAAATGGTTCATCCATTTTACTGTTTTCAATGGCATTTGCCATGGCAGCTACGCTCATATGTGGAATATCAAAATCAGCTGAATCAGCAAAATCTTCGCCAAATCCCATAGGACCATAACCATGATCCCATATTATCAGATCATATTTGTCAGCTGGAAAACTATCCTTACAGTAATCTATAAATTCAGTCAGACATTCTTCCTTAAGAACCGTTCCCTCAAAGGAAAGCTCTCCCAGAAGTGTCATTCTTGCATTTCCTTCATCCGTCTTTCCTGTAAGTTTCCAAAGCTGTTTTTTTGCAGGGTCAATTTCTATGTGATTGCCATCAGCGTCATAGATATAATCACTTTCAAGATGCCATCTGTTTGATCCAAGGGTGGCTACTATAAAATTCACGCTGTCCGGAATACCAGCTTCAAAAGCAACCTTCAGATTACGAGAAAGCTGTGCATGTTCAGTTTCAAGATTTGATCCAACAGGATACAACATTATAGTTCTCTTTACTGCATCTGAATCAGCCTGTCCTGAATCTGAGGCGCTTGCCTGGGCATTCCCTGAGGTCGCAGAATCTGTAGATGTTGCTTCATTTTCACTGTTCTTAGAACATCCTGCCGATAAACACATGGCAAAGATGAGCATAACCACTATCATTCTTTTACACAATGTCTTCATGTTCTCTTTTTCCTTACTTTGTTTAATTATAGTTTTTAATAAATATGACATACTACTCATCAAATACTGCAGTAAATGTTACATCCTCAGTAACCCCCATATAATCATCTATGGATTTTTTTATGATAATCATCATCTCCAATATAATAAACCTTTTCCTGCTCAGGGGCTTCTTCAGAAAACTCAGCATCTGTATAAGTTCCATCATAAGCATCACCCTCAGACTGAATCTCCTCTGAATCATCCGTAATCTCAGCACTTGTCTCACTGGAAATGAAAAGATTATAGTCGAACATAAACTACGATCACATCGTCTGAATTATAACATATTGAGCTTTAAAATTTTTACTAAAGAATAATAAAAAAACAGCTACATATTTGACATGCAGCAAAAATTAATAAGCTGTTCGATTCCCTTACCACAAAAAAGAAGTCGCATGCAATGCATGCAACTTCGTTTTTCAGGGGGTAAGGGAATCGAACCCCTTCCAAAGGTTTTGGAGACCCCTATCATACCGGTAGACCAACCCCCTACTATAAAACTCGATTTGCCAAGCAAACCGAGTCATTTAATGAAGGAATGTTCCCTCAAAACTTCATACATTAATACATACTATCTATTTTGTGTACCTTACAAAGGAAAAGCTCACGACCTATTAGTACACCTCAGCTAAACATGTTACCATGCTTACACCCAGTGCCTATCAACCTTGTAGTCTTCAAG
>CADBMW010000097.1 GCA_902795855.1 uncultured Lachnospiraceae bacterium | reverse complement strand
CAGTCATGTTTGTCTGCTTGTCACCCTTTCTTTTAAGGCCTGCCACAAACCCGAAATTCTCGTCAGTTACACCACCTTCGAAAATGGCATCTCTGCTTTCCATATCCAGCTCCCTGAGAGGAAGGATTATGCCATTTTCTACTTCTTTAACCTCCAGATCTCTTTCAATCCGTCCGTTAACAGTGGCCTTTTCCACATATCTGAAATTGCAGTCAGCATAAAGAAATGCCTTGGAATAAAGCCTGTTAAAAAGCTCCACTCTTTCATCAGCCTTCTTTTCAGCCGCCTTCCAAGCCGCGTCATCCAGCTCTGACTTTGGAATGGAAAATACCTGAATACCGGTTATGAAATTGTCCTCATCCTTCAGCTCGCCACAGAGAGCTCCATCACTTTTATATTCCGTCCATCCGGTTTTATTCAGATGAACTCTGTAGAATATGGATACCTCTTTATCCACTATTCTGATACTGATATAATATCCTGTCTTATCCTCAAAGCGGAAGGTCTTGCCATCCCTGGTATAGGACTCATCGTATACTACTATTCCATCCTGATCTATAACAGGTACTCTTTCTATGGGCTCACCATTTTCATCAACAGGGGGAGCAGGAGTTTCTATCTTTTCCAGGTCCTCCTTTTTAATGCTTCCGATGTAGTATCTGACATCCAGATCAGGGGATGCAAAGTTAAATGCCATAAGACTTTTGCCTTCGCATATAACCGGATCATATTCATTTCTGAAGGCTGACCAGCCTATTTCTTTAAATCTGTATCTGCATGTTATCATTTACGAAGCCTCCTGTATTTTTAACGAAGGGTTATTTATAAAGCAGCTCATTCTTATAGAACTTCGAATTCTTCATAAGCTCTATATTGAGCTTCTCATTTCCGTACTTTTCAACCAGAGTCGGAGTATCACTATAAAGGTTTACTCCCAGTCCCAGTTTATCTCCTTCTATTTCCACACCCATAGCTGCCAGAGTTGTGGGATACATATCCAAAGTTGTATAGGACCTTCCTGTTCCATTATACTCCACTCCCGGCGCTGGATTTATTACAACTGTATAGGTTCTTCTGTCAAATCCCTCCACGCCTTCGCTGGCCACATACATGGAATCCGGAACCAGATGGTCGCCGCACATTACTATGGTGGTATTCTCATAGAAATCCTGCTGCTGAACCCATCTTACAAATTCAGTAACCTGTCTGCTGGAGCAGGCCACAACATTGCTGTATTGCTGAGCAAACTCATCCTTGCAAAGCTCGCATTTATAGCCGCCGGTTGCATGGGTATCAACTGTAAGAAGGGTCAGGTTAAAGGGTGATCCCATGGCTGAAAGCTTTGTAAGGTCTTCCTTTGCAAATTCAAAAAGCTTCTGATCCTCAAAGCCCCACCATACCTTATAGTCCTCAGGCAGTCTCTTGTTTTCTATCATATAAGGATAGTCTGCTATCCTGTAATCACCATGTCCCTTGAAATAAGATGACCTTCCGGCAAAGGTTCCCTTGGAACCGATGAGGAGCTCCTGATTGTAGCCCTCCTCCTTCAGTACATCTCCTATGGTCCACACACCGGGAAGATAATTGTTCTCGGATTCCCAGTCACCGTTCAGCGTATCTCCATCCACAAGATTCTCATTTATAGGAACACCTGCTGTCTGGGCTGCCATTCCTCCCATGGTGTAGGTAGCTCCCAGAACATGATAGGCCCCATTCAGCTTTGTTCCATCGGAGAAGGAATTGTTCTCCATGGCAAGCTCCGTCAGCTCCGGTATGTAATTTGCCTGCATACCACCTCCTGACTCAGCATCTGCAAATGTTACCTCTATGGACTCCAGGAATATGTAGATCAGATTTCTCTTCTTTTCCGGAAATGTTATCTTTACATTTCTTCCGTCCACATAGTTATCCTCATACAGGGTTGTGCTTTCATGGGTATATTTATAGTAGTCGATTACTTCATAGTGAGTGATGAATCTGAACATCGCCGTAAATACCAGCATCACACTCAGCATGTAGATAAGAGGTGTATATCCGAAATGAATTCTCTTCCTTCTGAATATTACAAAAATAACCGTTGAAATGATTATGGCCGAAAGAGTCAGAGCCACTCCTTTTATTATATTTCCGGTGTAGGAGGAAATGTCTGTTCCGTCCAGAGGAGTATGAAGATGATAAAGCAGCTGGCCTATAGGTACCTGGCCGAAGTTCTTTTCGAAGAAGAAAACAACATATACCAGAACCACGCCAAGAGTAAGCAGGATTTCGGATATCACAAAAATGACTATACCCTTTTTTCCTACTCCTGATTTTTCTTTATCACGAAGGATTATAATCTGGATTATTCCAATTAAGAGAAATAAAGCGAAAAGCACTGCATAGGACGCTTTATTTAAAAGAAAGATATAATGATAGATTCTCTGGGAAAATGCAGAATTTAGAAAAATTCGGGGATTATCCTTCTTTGATTTACAGACAATTCCCTCATCCTTGAATTTCTTTTTAAGACCTTTGGTTTTTTCAACGTAATTCTCTAGATCCTTTCCCTCAACACTGAAAACCGGATGCTCTCCGAAGGCCACCTCCAGCTTGCTGATGGTGAAGTCCGTCTTCATATTGAAAGGATCAAGTCGAAGTACATCATTTTTAAAATCAATCTGACTAATATTAAATACTACAAGATCATCCGCAAACATTTCCGTAAGAACGCTGTTTGTGGAAAACTTCTCCCCCTCCACTGTATAAAAAAGCTGGGCGATATTTCTGGTGTCGGCATGGGATTCCCCCAGATAGACATTCAGTTTTAACTCATCCTGTGTGCGACTGATAAAAATAGTGGCGGTACAGATCAGCGCCACTATTAATATGTCGACTATAGCGAAAATAATTATGGGAAGTTTCTTCATTTTGAGACCTTTATTTCAGTACATCAAGTACAGTTTCAGCAACTGTTCTGATATCATCCTCAGAAAGATTTGTACTGCATGGAATATTTAATATACATTTACTATAACGATCAGCCTTCTCTATCTTGTAGGTAATGCTGTCTTCGAAAGGCTTCTGTTCATGAATAAGAGCCCATATAAGTCTGGTCTGGATTCCTCTGTCAGAAAGGTCATGTACCAGCTGATGCATATCAACTCCCGGCTTCTTAACTTCCAGAGAATAGAACCATTTATTTGAATATGTTCCCTCTCTGAATTCAAGCAGCTCTACTGCATCGCTGCCTTCAAATAGACTCTTATAGAGATCGTAGTTTTTATTCTTTCTTTCAACAAATTCTTCCAGGCATTCAAGCTGAGCCACACCTATGGCAGCCTGAACATTGGTCATACGATAATTATAACCAACCTCATTATGAACATAGAAAAGAGGATCATCCTTACACTGTGTTGATTTGTAAGCTATATGCTCTAACTGTTTCTGATCCTTTGCAACTACCATTCCGCCGCCACCGGTTGTGATTATTTTATTTCCGTTATAGGAATAAGCTCCGAAATCTCCGATGGTTCCGGCAAATTTACCTTCATATTTTCCACTGGTATATCTGGTTCCGAGAGCCTCTGTAGCATCCTCTACAACCTTCAGATTATATCTTGCAGCAGTGTCCATTATGCTTTCCATGTCAGCCATATTTCCGAAAACATGTACTACCACTATGGCAGATACTCTCTTTCCTGTAGCCTTATGGAAAAGCTCTGAATCCTTCATCTCGCACTCCTCTTTGCAGAATGCTTCCAGCTTTACAGGATCCATGCAAAGAGAATCGTCACAGTCCATGAATACAGGCTCAGCACCTGAATAAACTACAGGATTAACTGCGGCAATAAATGTAACTGTTGGAACGATAACCAGGTCATCTCTCTCAACTCCACATTCCATAAGTGAAAGGTGGAGAGCTGCTGTACCACTCTGGCAGGCCACAGCCTTGGGAACCTTAACATATTCAGCCATTTTTTCTTCCATCTGGGTGATATAAGCACCACCGGTGGAAACCCAGCCCTGGCCTACGGCATCAGTTACATATTTAAGTTCATTTCCTTCGAAATTAGGTATCGAAAGCGGTATCATTGTAATTCCTTCTTTCTTGTTATATTTCTTGTTTCATTTTACAGAGGGGGAGGTTCGCTTCGCTAACATTCGGGATGTACGCACTCGCATCCAGCTTGATTTTAAGCAAGCTTAATCAAGCTTTGCATGCGGTGCTCTACTGTCTGCTACCGCAGACACATCCCTCATGTTCTTGAAGCAACCTTGCTGCGCAAGGTACACAAATATCCATATCCTAAATCTGCGAAAGTAAACTTTCTCGATTTAGCCAGGTCTATTTGAACCTCCCCCAACAGTTGCATAGTCTATACATTATATATGTCTACTTTATACTTATCCAAATTCTCTCTCAGGAACGCTATGGTTTCGGCGATGCCTTCCTCAAAGGTATATCTTGGAGCCCAGTTGGTAAGGGCTTTGATCTTCTCATTAGATCCCAGAAGTCTGTTTACTTCACTCTTTTCAGGGCGGAGTCTCTGCTCGTCACAAACTATCTTTGCTTCAGGATTGATCTGTCTTATAAGCTCCTCAGCAAGCTGTCCGATGGATATCTCCTTCTGGGTTGCTATATTTATTTCCTGACCTATGGTCTTGTCAGAACGATAGATTTCTACAAATCCCATAGCTGTGTCCTTAACATAGTTGAAGTCTCTTGTAGGTGTAAGTGAACCCAGCTTTATTTCAGTCTTTCCTGACAGGAGCTGTGTAATGATCGTAGGAATTACGGCTCTTGCAGACTGTCTTGGTCCGAAGGTATTGAAAGGACGAACTATGGTAACAGGAAGCTCAAAGGAACGGAAGAATGACTCTGCGATTCTGTCAGCTCCGATCTTTGTAGCTGAATATGGTGACTGTCCCTGATATGGATGCTTCTCATCGATAGGAACATACTGAGCTGTTCCATAAACCTCTGAAGTAGATGTTACAAGAACTCTCTCAATATTTAAGTCTCTTGCAGCCTGAAGCACGTTCAGAGTTCCCTTTATATTTGTATCTACATAAGCATCAGGAGCATAGTAGCTGTAAGGAATAGCGATAAGGGCTGCCAGATGGAATATTGCATCCACATCCTTTGCTGCCTGTCTTACTGCATTAGGATCTCTTACATCTCCGGTGAAGACTTCTATCTTATCCAGCTTCTCCTTTGGAAATGTATCAAGCCATCCCCAGGTATTAAATGAATTATATAATGCAAATGCCTTTACATCATATCCCTCTTCAAGAAGTGTTTCTACCAGATGACTTCCGATAAATCCATCTGCTCCGGTAACTAAGACTTTTTTCATGATGTTCTCCTTTTCATTTATTATTTATAAAAGTTCGGCAGTTTTATTCTCCTGCCTTCTGTATTTTACTATCCTGTTTCTTCCCTGCATTCTTCCTGAATACTGCAATACATATAAGATTATATATAACCAGTATTGTGATAAGGATCAGATAATATACGGATGCTCCCATCATGGAAGCCTTCTTTACCGCATAACCGAATCCCACCAGGGCAAGCAGTGATATAAGTGCCATTCCATATAACAGGAAATTCTGCTTTCTCATAATGGTCAGAATAACGCTGGTATAACCAGCATAGGCAAGCATACCGCCTGCACACATGATGACACATAATTCACTTCTATAAGGGGTGACATCATCTCCGTAAAGAAGAGTGAGTCCCCAGGTTCCCACAAAGTAGGCACCAACTATGCAGACTACTGAAATAAGTGCTATCAGAAGATACTGCCTTCTGATTCTCTTATTCATGGCTGCCACATCCCCCGAAGTCCATTCCTCAGAAAGAGCCACCAGCTGAGGCTGGTACAGGAAATTGTTCAGAAGCTCTATAATGAATACCGGCATGGATATGTATCCGAAATATCCAAGAGTTTCTCCGTCAAGGTATTCATCTATGGCATACTTTGGAGCATTTGTAACATAGTAGGTTGCAAATGTGGCGGCAAAAAGTGCAAAGCACTGTTTCATCAGGGACTTTACTCCCTCAGTTCCCACCACCGGCTTCTTCTCATTAAAGATTGCCTTGGCAATATTCAGAAGAATCAGCTCCATAACCATGGTAGTAACAAGAGCCATTACCGTTGCCACGGCAAGATCCTTGGTAATAAGAGCTGCTATGATAAATACGATCATAGTCATAATCCATCTGACTACGAATATTTTGGATGCAGTATCCAGTCTTCCTTCTCTCTGGAATTTGCCCAGATAAACATCCTCATATGCCTCTATACAGTATATCAGACAAATACTGAAAACTACAACTGTCTTACTGATATCATAGGAGCCGGAAAACAGCTTGACTCCGCTATAGATAAGGGTGGCTAGAAGCATGGCTGCCACGGTAAAAATCCTGAGGGAATAATAAACATTAAAGGAATATTTATCCTCCACGTCAGTTACCTGATAGCTTCTGACACCATATTTACCTATATTCATTAAAAGGTTTCCCACTGCAAATGCTATAGACAGAATTCCCGATGCCTCTGTATTTATAACACGGCTGATGACCATCATCATAACAATGGATTCAGCAGCATTAACTCCTCCGGCGATGAGATTCCATTTATAATTTGCTTTATCTATATTCTGTTCGTTTCCTTTTAAAAACTTAGTAAGCATTTTTTCCCGAATCGTCTGTGAAATTCAATCTTTCTTTTTCTATGACCATAGGTTTATCATTCATCCTGGTGAGTATCTCACCTACATACTCTCCCACTATACCGATAAACATCAGCTGGACTGCACCTATGAAGAAAAGTCCTACAACCATGGTGGCAGTTCCTATGTCATAGCTGTCCCAGAAAACAAGCTTCATGATCAGATAATAAATTGCAATAAGGAAGCTGATAAATGCAACTCCTGCTCCAAAGAAGGTTGCCATTCTCAGTGGAACCTTTGAAGTATTTACCATGTCATTCAGGGCAATATTCATGTATCTGAAAAAATTGTAGCTGGAATGTCCTGATTTTCTTGTAGGCTGATGATACTGAACGAAATCTATGGGATATCCAAATTCGGAGATCATATTTCTGAAATTAGGTGTAGGGCCTGCATATTTTCTAAGAAGGTCCATAACCTCTCTGTCATAGAGACCGAAGCCCGTAACATTTTCATACTGCTCACTGGCAGCTATGGACTTCATAATTTTGTAGTACAGAACACGGATGCTGTACATTACCTTACTTTCATCACTGCCTTCCTTCTGTCCCCAAACTATCTTACTGCCCTTCTCCCATCTGTGAACGAATTCCGGAATGAGTTCCGGAGGATCCTGAAAATCACAGGCAAAACAGATAGACACATCTCCGGAGGTCTGGAAGAATCCGTAGCTTCCGGAACGTGACGGACCAAAGTTTTTAACATTAAAGATAACCTTTACTCTTTTATCCTTGGCAGCTATACCTCTGAGTATTTCCGGAGTGCTGTCCGTAGAAGCATTATCTATGAATACATATTCATAATCATACTCCGGAAGCTCCTTCATAACCTCGGTAACCTTTTCGTATAATTCACGCACATTACCCTCTTCGTTATAGCAAGGTGTAAAAAGACTTATCATTTTCTTCATACTATTTATTTCCTTTGACTTTTCAATTCAAAATGCTAACCTTAATCATACCATATTTTCCTCTTCATATCAAAACTGTAATTATAATATATTATAATTGTAATATGTCCATATAAATGATACCATAAGGTCATTATGAAAGACTTTGACAGATCAAAAAACTTTAAAGACTCATTTATTCTGATAGGCCTGTGCCTGTTACTTTTTTTGTACCTTCTTTTCGTAACGGATAAAATGCCATATATGGATTACTGGAATGGCATGTCCGTCTATATTCCCCACGTCTTAAATGACCCGGTTAATCTAAAGGAGATTTTCCATCTTCCTCATATTCTCCACTGGAATCCTCTATACAGTCTTGTGGATTATATTTATATCCGGGTATTCAAATTCAATAATCAGGTTTATATTTTTTCGGGAATGGCATTTAGCTTTATAATCTTTTATATAATCTACAGATATTATCATCAGAACTTCAGACCGGAAAACAAAAAGCTTCTTATAACCGGACTGCTTATTTATATGCTGATGGTATTTAATCTTAACCAGTGGGAAATCCTTACCATGAGCTGCATTCTCCCATTCATGTTCAGGATAATGATATATATCCTGTGCTTCATGGGTCTGGACAGGCTTCTGAAAAAGGATGCCTCTGCCGGAAAATATATATGCTGTATACTTTTCGGAATTTCAAATATGATCATAATCTTTCTTATCAGTCAGGCGTATTACCCGGGCTTTGCCTCTGCCATAATAGGGGCATGTCTGCTGAATCTGATCCTGATTCATGATAAAAAGAATATATTCCCATGTATATTTATAATTCTTTGTAATGCCCTTGGCACTGCCGGCTGTTATCTGACAACGGATATGTCCACAACTACTATCGCTGTCTCCAGTGAAGGAGGGGGAATTATAGAATATATCAAGGGTTTTCTTATAATGCTGGGAGGAACCATCACCCCTACCTTCGTACTGGTGAGAACCCACATTATCAGCTACATCATCGGCACAGCTATATTCATCCTTGTAGTCTATGCCCTAATTCTCTACTTTTCAAAGAAGCAGAACCACATCGCTTACTTTCCGGTAATGTGTCTCATATATGCCTTTGTAAGCATCGTCATAATCATCATGGGACGCCTTAAGGGCTACGGTCTGGAGTCACTTGGTACCTCCAGATATGTAGTGGACACGACCCTTGGTCTACTGGGTCTGGTTCATATTTTCATGACCTCTTATCAGGCCGAAGATTTCAAAAACAAAAGATATGCCATGATCATCCTGGCACTGGGTGCCATGGTCTTTTTATCAAGCTGCTTCGAGCTTGCCATCTCTCCCTTCAGAAGACAGTATTATCACTCTCTTGTGGAGATGGCAGAAAATCCGTCGAATTACTCCGATGAAGATCTGAGCTCCTTCCAGGCAGATCCTCAGGAGGTCAGAAAGGGTATCGAAACTCTTAAGGAATATAAACTCTGCATCTGGTCTGATTAAATTAGTCCGGATTATGCTTCTTATCCAGATACCGGATCAATTTGCTCAGCTGCTTATCCATCTTCTCCTGGTCGCTGGCATCCAGCTTATCATTCAGCACTAAAACTGCGCCGCCTTTTCCATATACAATCTTTTTAACTCCACCCACCTGAATAAGTCCGGTGAGATATTGCATTTCCGTCATGCCCTCATAGGTATCACTTGGATTGACGTAAATGTATTTGAAACCGCTGGAAACCAGATATTCATGGAAGATATCAAAGCCCTTCAGAACCTCAAGATTTCCTCTTACTATGTCTATCCAGAGCTGGCTGGTACCGTGAATTCCCACGATGTCATCCATTTTCCAGGTCATGGCCACAACCTTTCCGTCAGGTTCGTGGATTATATTGTATATCTTCTTGCCAACCTTATTATACAGAGCCTCATCGTAAATCTGTACCTGATTTACATAGCCATTATTTACTGCCTTCATCTCAGTAAATCCATAAGCCCAGCTCCAGTTTGAATAAAGCACAAAATAAATATTGAAGATTGCGGAAATATAGACCACAAGGAAAATATCCTTATATCTTTTTATAATATATGAACCCGGAACTATAATAAATAATGCATAGAACAGCATAAAATAATTTCCGTCGGCCTGTCCTATCATAGCAAGTCCAAATATCATGGATGCCACCATTACTCCCAGGAACCAGAACCAGCCTTTAAAATACTTCTTCTTATCCTTGTCCAGAAAATAAAGAATTCCTGCCAGCAAAAGTAAGATCACAGGTATACTGGTTCCCCAGGCTATGAGAACATGTGCAAATTCATCCCCTGTCGGAGAAACAAAATATCCGTACATGTTAGTAAATATCTTCTTCAGGATAGAACCATGGACTGAAGTATCTCCCAGCATTTTATCCGGAATGGCATAAGGATATTTCAGCTTTATACCCAGCTTATCTATAATGCCTCCCACATAAAAGAGAATTGGCACACCCGTAAAAAGGATATTTCTTGCATACACAAAGCCGGTGGTAATAATACCTATGACCAGTGATAAAAAACCCGTTCTGCTTGCCTTAATCTTTTTAACTGATATAAATGGCAGGATTGCCAGAACAATACTGGATGTAAAAAGAAGTGTGGTGATTTTAAAACAGTAGGAAACTAATAGCAGGGATAGGGAAATATATAAATATCCCGGCACCTTATCCTTTCTGAATCTGTATATGAAATAGATTCCTGCAATCTGGAACAGTGATGTCATAAGATCTGACTTAACTGTCATAGCCATATTCATTATGGCTGGCAGGGTTACTATTATGGAGCTGAGAATATAAGCCTGCTTCTTTCCGGCCAGATCTCTGATGAAGCACCAGCAGACATAGGTTATGGCCAGAACTACAAAGGCATGAAAAAGGAACTGGTAGTTCCAGGAATTAAACTTCGTCAGGGGAAGCATGACTATCTCAGTTCCCTTCGGATAGAGGTATGTGAAGCCCATAAGTTTGGGATCCTCATATATTCCCTTATTTGACATAGCTAGAACATATAATGATCTGAGGCCATACCATTTTCCATCATAATCTCCCTGGATACTGACTCTGGCCACCTGAATGAACATGGATATCTCGGCTATGGATTTAAATATCATAGCAGTAAGCTCGGATTCCGGTTTCTTTTTAACCACTCCTTTTATCGCCCCGAAGATATTACGCCCTCTCAGGATCAGACATAAAAGTACCAAGGTCCCCAGTACATAATAGATGTTGTGAACGGAATAAATCTTAAGAACAGACAGAACTGAAACAATGATTATAACACTGCAGAGTCCCATACAAAAAGACGCTATTATACAGAGGTCATCTCCCATCTGTTCCTTCCCTTTCATTAGAGAAAGGACCAGATATCCCACGAGATAAAGGATGACCGCATATATCAAAGCGCCTATAAATGCTACAATAGTCTGGTGCAGGTGTGCAGCCAGAAGCAGAAAATATGCAGAAAAAAAGTATTTAACTTTACTCTTAACAAGAAGATTATTTACAAAAACAGGTACACCAAAAACAAGCAGTTCGTAGATCATCAAACGGCCTATACCAGCCTTCCTTGCCCAGTCATAAAGTCCCTTTTCAAAGATCATATGATATTGAAAATAAAGGAGGGCAATATATATAACCAGTATTATGATATTTCTTACGGTTATTCTATCGATTATATTTTTTACATACTTATTCTTTACTGTTTTCATCACATCTATTTATTCCCTAAATAAACTTAAATGGTATTTTCTCAGCAAGCTGATGGCTGTCCAGGAGGTTTCCTGATCCTTGAAAAGCGGAGTATTACCATCAGGTCCCACCGGCAGATCTTCCTTAGATTCAACATAGAAATATGACTGAGCCATCTGAACATTTGCCTTCTCAAACGGAACTCTTACAAGGCTCCAGAATGTACCCATTGCCATAAGTGTCAGAAGTGCAACGTGAACTATGGCTATAGACACCTTTCTAAATAATACAGCCTTACCCTGAAGATTATTGAAATAATATAAATAGATACCAATTACCGAAACTGTCAGAATCTTCGTATGAACGGTGTACCAGCTGCTGGTAACCCAGGCCTCTCCAAGACTTCTGATCATTTCGATTCTTCCAATACTGATTATGAAATAAAGCATAAGATTGTAGCCCATCCAGAATATAGGGATAAGGGTTATCTTATACATACGATACCTAAAATAGATCACAAGGGAAATGAGTATGAGCACTGTAAACATGGCACCCACAAAGAGATACTTATTATTTGAAATATGTCCGTCTTCAAACATACTTCTTCCCAGCAGACAGCTGCCGTTCCAATAGATAAGACCTTTGCCGATACTCTTTATATTCTTCAGGAATTCCAGAGCCTTCTGCAGGAGTCCCCCATCCACAACACGGGTCTCCTGGGTCTGGATATTGAAGAATCCATACTCAAAGAAATATAATACTGTGGCAGCAAAATAAGCCACGATGATCAGCAGACTTTTTATATCAAATTTTCTCTCGCCTATTACATAGATCAGAACTGTCAGGCAGATAAACGGTACTCCCGAAAAGCTGTAGGAAGAACCAAAGAAGTCCAGACTTAAGAATATCATCACCATGGTTATGGCATAGTAGATATTTCCTTTTTTCTCAATAAGAAATCTGTCTATCATGTAGGATACCACAACGAAGGCTGCCAGACCGAATCTGACCTGAAGCGACATTCCGCCTGCACTCTGCTGCATGGATGTGAAAAGAGGCACTGTCATAACTGCAATAGCTATATAGTAAAACCACTTCTTCTCAGGTGAGACAATATTTGCAAATTTAGCCATGGCTATCCATCCCACTATTGCCACCAGTATGACATTCATCATACTTTCCGCAAATACTGAAAAATGGAAAAACTTCAGATTAAACAGGAAGAAAACATTAGCAGCCAGCATACCATTTTCGGTATATGGAATCAGCAGGTCACTGAACTTTAAGGTGCCGTTGTAGAAAGGTTCGATCATATAGAACTTATCAATATATGATTCATATGGTATCTCAACAAAGCCATATACTACATATGACACATAGAATGCCAGTCCCAGAACAAAGCATATGATATACCATTTATCTCCAATAAACTTTACTACCTTGTTATCCTTTAACATCTATTAATTAACCTTTCCATTTAAACCTAAAGTTTTGATCATATTTTCCATCTCGCTGAACTGTCCCATATCCAGCCATGCCTTTTCGGATATAGGGAACACGCCTACCTTCTCGCCCTTTTCAAGATATCTTGCGGCAAGGGTTGGAAGATGGATGAACTCATTCTCGCCGATGTCATCCAGAACCTCAGGCTCGATCATGTAGAGTCCTGTATTTATCAGATATGAAAAGCCCGGCTTTTCCTGCATTGATGTAATAAGTCCTTCGTCATTTGTTTCAACCACTCCATAAGGTATCTCGAAGTCCTTCATGGAGCAGACAAATGTGATCTTATTTCCACGGGCCTTGTGTGTACGATATACGCATTCCAGATCAGCATTTATGAGTATATCACAATTTGACAGGAAAAACGTAGAATTAATACTGTCTTTTATAAGTCTGAGTCCGCCGGCAGTTCCCAGGAAGGTTTCCTCCTCGGCGAATTCGATAGAATAATCTGTATCAAGCTCGCTCATATAAGCCTTTATCATATTGGCCTTATGATTGAGGATCATTATGACTCTGTTACAGCCATACTTCTGGAAGCTGGAAATAATCCTTTCGGTAATGGTTATATCACCGATGGGGATAAGAGGCTTTGGCAGTATCTTTGTATAAGGATAAAGTCTGGTTCCCTTTCCTCCTGCCATGATAACCAGAGGTACATCCTTCAGGGCATCACTAATGATTCCCTCCTCAGGATCCCTTTCATAATCCAGCACATTTATAACATGTCTTTCACTGTCTATTATGGGATATATAACCCTGATTCTGGTCTTTCTTTCCTCAGCCACCTCTTCCTCGGAGGTATAGAGCTTGGGATTTTTATTCATGGCATCGCAGATATTTGTGGAGAGAGAGCCACCCTTCAGGAAAAAGCTTCTCATATCTCCGTTAGAGAAAAGTCCTGCCACCTTTTTATCTGAATCCAGCACTATAACACCCTTGATACGGTGCTGCTCCATCTGTTCTATTGTCTGTTTTACAGTATATCCTGTATCAACCAAATATTTTTCCATAGCTTAACCTCTGCTACTATAAATATATTCTCTGATTTTATCCTTCCATGCCTTATCGTGCTGCTTGAAACCAACCCGGCTTCTCAGTGAAAATGGCATCATCTTTTTGACTATCCATTTACAGCCCACGATCAGCATATTATTTCCGCCTATTCCACGCATGGCAAAATCAATTTCTTTCCATGGATGAAGCATTTCCAGGTATTTTTCAAATTCCTTCCTGCGGGGATTATCATTCATCTTGTCCCATGGACGTCCTGTGGTCAGATCAACATAGTGTCCGATCACCGGATTATCCAGAGCATCCTTTATCTCTTCATCTGTGTAGTAACAATCCTCAGGATCATTCCAGCCCAGATATGGATAAAGCTTGTGATTCCAGCCCCAGAGCCACCAGGAGGATTCCACGTTATATTTGAGTGGAAGCTTCTTTATTCTTCCCTTCATTACATAGTTATTAAGAGTTTCATCTGCAACTATGGTAAGCTTCTTTGCCATAGGACTTTTAACTGCCTTAAGGAAAGCATCCTTTACCTTATGCTCTCTCCAATATGCCAGATTATAATAAATGAGTCCTGCATTGAAGTAGTCCGGAAGCTTCATAAATGATTTGAGTGCTCCGGTCATTCCACTTCCTACCATGGCAGCGGCATAACCATCCATGTCATAATCACATAATTCTTCCAGTGAGCCCTGAACCACCGTATCAGCATCAATATAAAGGATACGGTCCAGCTCATCCAGACCACTGCAGACAAATATTTTATAGAAGGTTGCATAGGAACCGCTCCACAGCTCCATGCCTGCATCCTCCAGCATCTTATCTGTTTCGGCAGCATTCAGAAATGTTACTGTTCTGCCGTAGCTTTCTATCATTTCCCTGGTCTTATCCCTGTCCTCATCGGTAAGACCTACATCTATATAATAAATATTGATCACATCTATGGATTTGTTATTTTCAAGCAGGGACAGTATGGATACTGCCGCCGGAATTGCATATGCAGAACTTGACTGATATAACACATTAAGAGTTTTCATTATTAATCTCCCTGAAATAATTTATAGTTCTTTCGATTCCATCTTTGAAGGAATAGATAGGCTTAAATCCTGTATCCTTCTGAAGCTGGAATGTATCTACACAGGAATTCAGAACTCTCTCATATTTATGCTCCAGCTTTCCTATACTGAGCTCAAGAGAAGGATCTATGGTATCTCTGATAATTTCGATATATTCCCTGAGTGGTCTGTACACACCGCTTCCTATACTGTAGGTCTTTCCGGAGATACCCTTTTCACCTATCAGGTAAAGCGCTCTTGCCACATCTCCTACATAGAGGAAATCCCAGATCTGATTAAGAGGACCGTACACCGGACATTCTCCCTTAAGCAGTGTCTTTATTGTATATGATATTACATTATTATCAAGTCTGTATTCACCGAAGGTACTGCAGAGGATGGTATTCATCATTTCAACCCCTTCAAGCTGGGCGGTAACAGTAAGGATATTTCTGACAGCAACCTTTACCGCTCCATAAATATCTGCAGGAGATGGTACCCACTGCTCATTGATAAGTCCATCCAGACTTACATATTCTCCTACGGTTCCCATATTTATAAATCTTTTACAGGAAAGGTTCTTGCAGATATGGAGAACATTTCTTCCAAGCTCGATATTTTTTATCTGAAGCTCATAGTTATTCTTGTCAGAGCTGGCCACGCCTACCCATGCCAGATGGTATAAGCAGTCTGCATCCTCAGCTCCACATTCACGAAGCTTTCTCTCTATATTTTCAGCATCATTTATCAGATCTCCCGTAACCCATTTAACCTTTGGAGAATCATTTACTCCCTTATATTCTTCCTCAGTAAGAGCTATGGCAAATACTTCGATATCATGTTTGATAAGCTCTGCTATCAGATGTCTGCCAACAAATCCGGTTGAACCTGTTAAAATAACTTTTTTCATTTTATCCTCTTTCTTAGAATAGTCTCAGTTATCAATTTTTCCCTCTGTAAGCTTCATTACCTTTAATGAATGCTCCAGATCATTTATGTTTTGAAGCTTTCCCTCTATAAGATCCAGGAAATAGTTCATTTCTTCTATGTATTTATCGTTTGGCTGTTCCTCGTAGCTTTCTATGGTCTCATTATTCTTTATAATCCTGCTGCCTGCTATATCAAATATATAAAGATCATCCGGAGTCATAACTTCGCAGCTTCGTCTCACATTTCTTCCGAAATAATCAAGATGAAGTTCAACTATGCGGCTTTTGTAATCTGCAATATATACTGCATAATCTTCGCTGTCGATTTCCAGCTCGGAATATGTTCCGTCCAGTTCAAATACCTTATTTGGAAATCCGAAAAGGTGAGTCAGATAATCCCATTCATGGATAAGGTCGATCTTTACTCCGCCACCCTCTGCCTTGTGGGCACTGTAGGTTTTTCTGTAGTCAGTTCCGGGCCGCCAGTCCGGCAGATATGAGGAACTGATGGAACGAACGCTCAACACCTTGCTCTCATCAACGATTTCCTTGGCTCTTTTCAGAACCTTTGTATGTCTGAGAGGACAGGCCACATAATATATCTTATCCTTATTTTCAGTAAACTCAGATATATCTATATCATTTTTATCAAAGGTGGGTTTTTCCACAAAGAAATGATCTGCTATATCCTTTGTCTTCTGCATTGTCTCATAATGAAGATAGGTTGGATTTGTTATGAAAACTGCATCATAATGATCATCCAGTTCATCATAGGAATGAGCCACTTTTGACACGTGGGACTGAATGTCCTCATCAAGAGGTCTGTCCGAGGAACGAAGAAGCTGCAGCTCAAGATCAATGCCTCTTTCCCCGGTTATGGTTATCAGATTTCTTATATGTCTTTTTCCTATGGAACCTGCTCCGCAAAACAAAGCCTTCATCCGTATCTTCCTTCCTTTGAACTGTCAGATTTATACATCCATTTTGTCTATAAGCTTCAGGATTTCATAATCCTTTTCAAAGCTGTGATAAACCTTGGAATCGTCACCCTTTAACCAGGTAAAGAATCCGTCTATCTCATCCATATATGCATTCTCTATGATGTTGTCACAGTAATTCTTATCCTTCTCTATGGTCTCATATGTAGGAATGGAAACCAGCTCCTTCTTTTCTATATCATATTTCTGAAGGCTGGCCGGAGTACCCTCCCAGTAAACCTGAAGGTTTTCGTTAAATATCTCTATTCTTCTGATGGCCTTTCTGGCTACCACATCCACAGCAAGGAGACCCTTGTTTCCGTTTTCATGCTCAATCTGGATCATGTAATTGTCAGGATAATCCAGCTCAAGAGAGGAAAGGCTGTCCTTTAATACTGAAAAACTCTTTACCTGTCCGAAGCATTTAACTATCCATGGAAGCTCTATTGCAAGAATCTCTCTGCAGCCGCCGGTTCTCTTATCTCCAACGAAGAAATTCTTGTAATTCTCCCAGGGATGCCAGTCCGGAAGATACTGTCCTGTGTGATAGATATAATTTACCTTATCTTCCTTTGCAACTGCATCTATCATCCACTGCACATCTCTTCTGTAAAGGAAGGTGGATGAAAGGAAAAGCCTTGTATCCTTTTCCTTTATGAAGTCCTGATATCCGTCCTCCACAAGATTGATCTCGGTGAACAGATCTGTCTTTCTATTTATAAGCTCCTTTATAATGGATGCATGAGAAAGAGGTGATGTACAGATAAATGCAGCATCAACTGTATATTTATCAAAGGCCTCATCAATGGATGAAACCGTATCTATGGAGTATTCCTTTGATACCTCAGCTGCTCTTTCGGCATTGGAATCAATTCCAATTATTGTAAGCTCCGGATCGTATTGTTTCATAAGGCGGATCCTGCGCCTTCCCATGGAACCCAGTCCGATTGTTATTACATTCATAGTAAAACCTCTTTTTAGTATTCTACCAGAACATCAGTGAATCATGTTCTTCCTGGCTGATAAATGGTGCCATATCCTCAAGGGATGGTGTGGAGAAGGAGCCGTCCTCGTTCATACGGGACATTACCTTCGGTGTTACAGGATCATCCAGACGCTGTTTAATCTCCAGAAGTACATTTCCTTCCTTCTTGAAGAAGCTTTCCAGACTTTCATCTACTTCGCTGTTTTTATTACAGAGCATATAATCAAATCCGAAGGTCTTAGCCACATCCTTAAATTCAGGGAAGCTGACACCGGTCTCTGCAGTACATCCGATTATAGTTCCGTTGAAGAAGTTTTTGCTGGTCTGTCTGATGGCATTGTATCCATCATTTGAAAATACTATAACCTTTACAGGAAGCTTGTAGTGATGTATGGTCTGAAGCTCCTGAAGATTCATCATGATACTTCCGTCACCGGTAACACATATTACTTCTTTTTTAGCTGCAACAGCTGCACCTACTGCTTCCGGAAGGTCTGCACCCATGGAACCGCAGTTGTTATTTGCCACGATTCTCTGGTCCTTCTTCTTGATTCCTATCTGAAGCTTGGCACTGTTGGCTGTATTATTTCCAAGAATGGAGATGCTGTCCTCCTGCTCATACTTCTCATACTCCTGCCAGAAGTAATATGAGCATACTCTCTCCTCAGGATCAAGTCCCTGAGCAGGGTCAAATGGAGAAAATCTCTTCTTCAGTTTATCGCAGTAATCAAGCCACTGCTTATCCAGATCAATCTCACCGATTTCCTTTGACTTCTCAAAGAAATCCTTAAGATCAGCCTTGATAAAGCTGTCAATTCTGACACCTGGCTTTTTCATTTCATTTTCATCTGCATCCACAGCTATGATATATGCCTTAGGAGCAAATTTGTCCTGAGCAAAACCTGTCATCTTAAAGCCCATGCTGCAGCCCAGTGAAAGTATCACATCTGCATTCTGAACTATGAAATTACCTGTACGTGGTCCGATGGAACCTGCCAGTCCATAATATCTTGGATAGTCCATATACATTGCATCAGCTGCAATACATGCATCTATAACAGGAACTCCTGTCATTTCAGCAAAGGCACGGAACTCATCTATGGTATGGCTGTTTGCTATTCCATTTCCGGCAAGGATACAAGGTCTCTTTGCTTCCATAAGCTTATCCTTGATAAAGCTTATATCCTCAGCCTTGATCACAGGAATCTCCGGCTCTATGATTTCTTCAGGATACATATCATCCTCTTCTACCACAGCACTCTGGATATCAAGAGGAACATCCAGCCAGACAGGTCCTCTTCTTCCGGAGAGAGCTATCTGGATAGCCTTCTTCACCTCTCTCTTTACCTCCAGAGGATCTGTAAGCATGACTGCATATTTAGTCATGTTCTTTACACTTGGGATGATTTCGAATTCCTGGATTCCTCTGTATCTGAGAGGAAGTCCGCTCTTAGGAACACTTATCTCATAACGAACCTGTCCCGAAAGAACGATCATAGGAAGACTGTCCTGCCAGCAGCCCATTACACCTGTAATGGCATTTGTGGCTCCGGGACCTGAGGTAACACAGACTGCAGCCATCTTTCCGCTTATTCTTGCATAGGCCTCTGCAGCCATGGCGCAGGCCTGCTCGTGATGATTAAAGTATTTTGTGATCTTGTCATTTAAGGCAAGGGCGTTGTCCAGGTGCATAGCACCACCGCCAACTACAGCGAAGCAGTCTGTAATTCCGCTGTCCACCAGTATATCCATTATTATATCAGCTACTCTTCTTTTCAACTTTGTCTCCTTTCAGAGCCGGGCTCTTCCAGCTCTTGCTTATCCTTCTATCTATTATATTAAAAATCACTGCCAAAATAAATGATATAATTATAACAACTATAGCATAAATATACGGATTTTCTATCACTCTGCTGAAAAGAAGTGCCACCGGCATATGATAGAAATACAGTTCCGGAGAAATCCTGCAGAGGAAATCATTTATCTTAAGATCTATCTTTATAAGCGAGCAGAAGTAAAGGATCACAATCAGGGTTCCTGCCGCTGCCACGTTTCGAATAAGTGCAAAAAGAATGGAATCTTTATCCATAATGAACATCAGTCCAAAGGATATCATAATAAGCACCAGTCCAAGAATAAATCCCAGCTTAAATTTTTTCATAAGGGCCGGAAAATCCGTTGCCCCTGCCAGCATTCCTATGGAAAATCCGAATATGCTGTTGTAGTAAGCTTCCACAAGTCCGGAATAATAAAGGATTATGAAGCCTGCCACTGAGCAGATAAATATAAATAGAACTCTTATAATAGGCTTCTTTATAAGAAGTCCCAGTGAAAACAGGATATAAAATCCTATGAGCTCATAAACATACCAGTTGGTACTTTTCAAAAATCCCATGAGCCCGAAGGGTGAAAACAGAACGTCCACATCATTGGGAACCTTCAGAATAAACTGGATAAGTACACTCACTGCATATGCCGTAAATGCCATCACCAGCAGGAAGGGTATCTTCTGCAGATATATTCCTTTGGCGTAGCCCTTCTTTACAAGAGATGAACTCATCATTCCGTATCCGGAAAGGAAAAAGAATACGGCCACCGCAATGGTAACGAACTTGTTGAAGGGAACTAAAAATACCAGTCCCGTAAAACCCCAGATATGGGAAAACAGAACCACCAGAGCCATGAGCCCCCGGAGTTTATTGCATCTGATGAAGATTTCTTTTTTATCGTAGCTTTGTTCAACCAGCATTTCTTTCACTCTCAATCTGGATCCTTATACCTTCTCTCAGATCCATGAATTCATATCCCCCTAATTCACGAAGCAGTCTGGAATTATCACCTGTGTATTCATGATTAAGTCCTTCGCTGAGAAGCACTACCTTGTTATCGGTATGCATTTCCTCTCTGACCATCTCAGCTATCTCACTGAGAAGAACTCTGGTTCCTGTACACACATTATAGACGTGCTGCTTAGGCTTGTGATTTATGAAATAGACAAGTATATTTGCCAGATCAGTAACCTGCATATAATCAAAATAGCAGTCCTGTCTTATGGTTATATCCTCACCCTTCATACAGCAGTTAATGGCATGGGTGATAAATTTTGATTCATGATCTGTAGGGCCATAGCAGGCAAATATACGGAGGTTATACTGCTTATCACTTCCGGCGATTATCTTATCAATGGTATATTTAATGAGGCCGTAGGTATCATAAGGTACTGCACGTCCCTGCTCCTCTTCCTTGATTAGTGATATTTCCTTGCTCTTGTCATATTCAGCACCGGAACCAAGGGTATACATTCTTTCATAAAGGTCCTGGGCGTGATAGAGATTGAGAAATACTCTGATACTGTCCTCAAACATTTTATCAGGCTTGTCCAGACTGTTTTTCACAGGATTTGGATTTGCAGAGTGGATGACCACATCTATTTTTTTATCCAATATGAATTCCCTGACCTCCTCTTCATTCAGAAGATTCAGTTCCTGTCTGGTAGGAGTATACAAGGTACAGTTCTCAAACAAAATATTTTTGATATTTCTTCCTATGAATCCGGATCCTCCGGTCAAAAGTACTCTTTTCATTACGTTCTCCTTACTTTATATCATCCAGCGAGATCAGCGCTTCCTCATCAATATCCTTTACAACCGTCTTACCTATAAGCTCACTCAGATATTTTGGTGCAAGACCGGTTCCCGGCCTCTTTATGGTAAGATCCTCCTGAGAAATGATATCTCCGGCTTTCATGCTTCTTGTGACAACTATGCTCTTCCTTGCCACCTCCCGGGTACTCATTTCACTGGCAGTAGGTTTCTTTATGCCATCACCTCTGGCGCTTTCTATATCTCTTATGGACTTTACCATCTCTCTAAGTTCATCCGGTTCAAGGGACGCCTTATGATCAGGGCCTTCCATGTTCTTGTCCAGAGTAAAATGCTTCTCTATCACCGTAGCTCCCATGGCAACTGCCATAACCGGAATGATGATTCCCTTTGTATGATCGGAATATCCCACAGGATATGGGAATTCATCTCTGAGGGTAAGCATGGCATTCATATTAACATCACTGTACGGAGTGGGATAATTTGAAGTGCAGTGAAGCAGAGTTATCTGTTTGTTCCCGCATTCCTCTATCCAGCTGACAGCTTCATGAACCTCATCCATGGTACACATGCCGGTGGAAAGGATTATAGGTTTGTTCTTTTTTGCGATATATTCCAGAAGTGGTTTGTTGGTAATATCTCCTGAAGACATTTTGTATTTTGAAACCTGGAGATTTTCCAGAAGGTCAGCTGAAGAATTGTCAAAAGGGGTCGACATGAAATCAACCCCCGCATGTTCACAATAGTCCTTTAGAATTTTAAAGTCATCAAAACCCAGCTCGAGCTTTTTCAGCATCTCAAACTGACTGTCATTATTCTTTGTATTTTCAACCTGATAATCAGCCTTCTTTGCGCTCTTTGTCACAAGGGCCTCTGTCTTAAAGGTCTGGAATTTGATACAGTCACATCCTGCATCCTTTACTGCATCTATCATCTTGATGGCAGTATCCATATCTCCGTTATGATTAACCCCAGCCTCAGCTATAATATATGTTTTCATTTGTCGTCCTGATTTTTCTTTTATTTATTCTTTATGATGTGTCCTGGAATTCCCACGATTACAGAATCATCCGGCACATCCTCTCTTATGACTGCTCCCGCTCCAATGATTACATTTTTACCTACATGCACCATTGGAAGTATTACGGAACCTGCTCCACAGAAGGTATTGTCTCCCACAGATGCCGCTCCCAGCACCGTTGCATTGGGGGCCACATGGACTCCGTAACCCAGAGTAACCTCATGCTCCACCACAGCGCCCGTATTGATTATGGCCAGACTGCCGATTCTGGCATCCGGATTTATCACACTGCCGGCGGCTGCAACTATTCCTTCTTCCAAATGTGCGCTGGCAGAAACAATGGATGTGGGATGGATTACATTTGGAAATGCAAACCCCAGTTCCTTTGCATAATTATATACTTTATCTCTTATGGCAGGCTTTCCCACATTTCCTATTCCCATGGCCGCACAGTTTATTCCCTGCTCCTTCAGCTCTTCGAGAATACTGTCGGGACCTAAGATGGGATATCCCAGACACTTGCCTGTCTGAACCGCATCCGTAAGTCCGGCTATTTCTTTTCCTCCGGACTCCAGTATATCCAGGACTATCTTAGCATGTCCGCCTGCTCCGAGGACGATGTATTTTTCCATACAAACACTTCCCCTTATTTATTAATGTCAAAGAATTTCTTAGCTATAAGCTGAGGATCACTGAAGTCAGTGTCCTTTATTACCTCTATCATTCTTTCAGCGGCATGTCCATCACCGTAAGGGCTTACATAGCCTGCAAGGCTTTCCCTGAATTCATGGGACATTCCCTTTTCGATAGCCTGCATTATGGCATCCCTTTCACATTCGCAGTGAATGACATTTGCAGGTGCCATTCTTCCCTTCTGACGATCTCCGATATCAACTGTAGGAAGTCTGAAGGAAGCACTTTCAAGAATTCCGCTGGAGGAATTACCTATCATTATGTCCGCATTTTTCAGAAGGCTGAGATATCTCAGCTGACCAAGACTTTTTCTTACACACATCTGATCAGGATGGCTCTCTACTGCTGCCATGATCCTGTCAAATACCACATCGCCTCCCACATCACTGTTAGGCATGGTTATGATAGAAAAAACTCCTGACTGAACAAGACATTCCATCACTATATCAGTCTCTTTTGCTGCCATTTCAGCAGACTCAGTAGTAACTGGATGGAAGGTGACTGCAGCCACAGGTCTGTCAGTTTCCACATTCACTTCCTTTAAGAGCTCCTGCTTATCCAGCAGCTTCAGAGAAAGTATGTTATCTATTCCCAGAGCTCCCACCGGATGAACCTTTGAAGGATCCTCACCCATCTGGATTATCCTGTCTGCATATTCCTTTATAGACGGAAAATGGAGAGATGCAAGCTTGGTAACGGCGTGTCGGATTTTATCATCTATAGCGCCCTCTGTAATCTCTCCTCCGTGAAGATGAATGACAGGAACTCTGCATATTGCCGCAGCATTGCAGAATCCCAGAAGCTCATATCTGTCTCCGAGAACAACCATTGCATCATATTTTTCTTTTTCAAATATTTCAGCAGTAAGCTCGGTAGCCCGGGCTATTGCCTTTGCCACGCTGATCTCGTCGCTTTTAAAGTCATCATCAAATATAGGTATTTTATAAGCTATATCTATTCCATCATTTTCAATGTACTGAATGGTATTTCCAAACCGCTCCAGAAGATGTGTACCGGAAACAAGAATAGCCGGCTCTAAGACCGGACATTCCTGCATTTTTCTGATCAATGGAAGTAGTAATCCATATTCAGCTCTTGTTGATGTAATTATAGCAATTCTCTTCTTCATTTCGAAACCTGCCTTTAAGCAGTCAGAACCTTTGTGATCCTGTCTATCATGGTATCGATCATTTCATCTGTCATTCCAGGATATACACCAATCCAGAATGTGTCTGTCATGATCTGGTCTGTAACATGCAGATCACCAACAACTCTGTAGCCTTCTCCTGAAGCCTTCAGCTCAGCGAAGCATGGCTGCTTAACCATATTTCCACCGAAGAGCATACGTGTCTGGATTCCTTCTGACTCCAGATACTGAACAACCTTGTTCTTCTCAACACCTTCTCTGCATGTGATAAGGAAACCGAACCAGCTTGGATCAGAATTAGGACATGCCTCAGGAAGGATAAGTTTATCTTCAACACTCTTAAGACCTGCTTTAAGTCTTTCGAAGTTATGCTTTCTTCTTTCTACAAATGAAGGGAACTTCTTAAGCTGTGCGCATCCGATAGCAGCCTGCATATCAGTAGCCTTAAGGTTATATCCAAAGTGTGAATATACATACTTGTGATCATAACCAAATGGAAGCTCACCATGCTGTCCATCGAAACGATGTCCGCACATATTGTCACGTCCTGAAACACAGATACAGTCACGTCCCCAGTCTCTGAGTGACTTAACGATCTTTGCAAGTACAGGATCATTTGTATATACAGCTCCACCTTCACCCATTGTCATATGATGTGGTGGGTAGAAGCTTGATGTTCCGATATCACCTATGGTTCCTGTAAGCTTTGTCTCGCCATCGATAGTATATGTAGAACCAAGAGCATCACAGTTATCCTCAACCAGCCAGAGATTATGCTTATCACAGAAATCCTTAACAGCCTTAAGGTCAAATGGATTTCCCAGTGTATGTGCAAGCATTACAGCCTTAGTCTTCTCTGAAAGAGCAGCCTCAAGCTGAGTAACATCTATATTGTACTGTGGGATATTCATATCTACAAAAACAGGAACAGCACCATACTGAATAATGGATGCTATAGTTGTAGGGAAGCCTGCAGCAACTGTTATAACCTCATCTCCACGGTTGATCTTTCTGTCTCCTAAAAGAGGTGAAGTAAGTGCCATAAATGCAAGCAGGTTTGCAGATGAGCCTGAATTTACAAGTGCACAGAATCTGATGCCCAGATATTTAGCAAATTCCTTCTCAAACTCTTCTGTGTATCTTCCTGAAGTAAGCCAGAATTCAAGAGATGAATCAACAAGGTTTACCATCTCATCATGATCATATACTCTTGATGCATATGGGATTCTGTCCCCTTCCTGATATTCTTTCTTCTGATGATACTTATCACAGTATTCAGATACCAGATTAAGTATCTCCTGTCTTGCCTCTGTTTCTGTTTTATTCTCAAACATATTGGTTCTCCTATCGTTTTGTTTTTTATATGTTATATTTTTTAGTTCTCCCAAAGCTTCCATGGAGCCTGTCCACTGTCCCAAAGCTCCTCCAGCTTATCTTTTTCTCTCTTGGTATCCATGCACTGCCAGTAGCCTTCATGTGTGTAGGCCTGAAGCTGTCCATCCTCAACCAGTTTCATGAGAGGCTCCTTCTCAAATACTGTGGAGTCTCCTGCAAGATAATCAAATACCTGAGGCTCAAGTACCATGAAGCCTGCATTGATTCTTGCGCCGTCTTCATTCTGCTTCTCGCGGAAGGACTCAACGCTGTTATCAGAACCTATCTCCAGGATACCGAATCTCTGATTTATCTTTGTTGCAGTAAGAGTAGCATATTTACCACCCTTCTTATGGAACTCTAAAAGTTCCTCAATGTTAACATCTGATACAGCATCACCGTAGGTAAGCATAAATGCCTCATCTCCCACGTACTTCTGTATTCTCTTGATTCGTCCACCGGTCATGGTATTCAGTCCGGTATCGATCAGTGTAACCTTCCATGGTTCAGCCACATTATTATGAACTATCATCTTATTATCATTTGCGAAATCAAAGGTGATATCACTATTGTGAAGATAATAATCTGCAAAGTATTCTTTTATAACATGCTGCTTGTAACCACAGCAGATGATAAACTCATTAAATCCATAATGTGAATAAAGCTTCATGATATGCCACAGAATTGGCTTACCGCCTATCTCAAGCATAGGCTTTGGTTTCAGGTGGCTTTCTTCACTTATTCTGGTGCCGAATCCGCCGGCCAGGATAACTACTTTCATATAATCACGCACTCCTTAATTTTATTTGCAATCCTTTAGTTTTATCAACAAACTTATTTAATTTTAACACACCAAACTCTTTTGTCAATTCCCGAAAAAGTGCTCTTCCAGCATCAGACAGAGACAGTGATAAATCGGAAGATGTCTCTCCTGAATCTTGAAGGTTTCTCTTTCCGGAACGATGATGGATATATCAGCCATATCCTTGATTTTTCCACCGTCTTTTCCGGTAAGGGCGATGGTTCTCAGCCCCTTCGCTCTTGCCACCACATCAGCATATAATATATTTTTTGAATTTCCCGAAGTGGTTATTCCTAAGAAAACGTCTCCCGGATTTCCATAGCCGTTTATCTGCTGTGCAAATCCCAGAAGAGGATCCACATCGTTAAGATATGCTGTGGAAAGAGCCACATGATCTACGATGGCTATGGCTGGAAGTGCTCCCTGCAGCTTCTCTGCCAGTTCCTTACCCAGCTCCTCATCTGCAGCTGTAAGCTTTGTCTTAAACTCATCATCCGGCTTTCTTGGCAGGACGAAGCCCTTCATAAGCTCACCAACTATATGTTCAGAATCAGCAGCACTGCCTCCGTTTCCGGCAATCAGCAGCTTGCCACCATTCTGATAGCTTTCCTCAAGATACTTATATGCCTGCTTTATACTCTCTCTGCATACAGAAAGCTCTGGATATCTTTCAATCAGTTCATCCAGATATTTTATTTCATTTGCCATTATCTATCTCCTGTT
>CADBMW010000096.1 GCA_902795855.1 uncultured Lachnospiraceae bacterium | reverse complement strand
CAGATTAATCTGAGGAGGTTATTATTATGGCGGCTATAAATATTTTAGGGTTTGAAATTGATATCAAGGACATAATAAAGGGGACGGTTATATTTGCAGGAGCGGCTACACTTCTTGTAGGAATCAAGAAAATCGTAGACGTGAAGGACGTTGATTTCGAGATTGATGAGCTGGAGGATGACGATCCTGAGTACAATGAAATCCTGCTTGAGGAGTATAAGGAATCTGAGAGAATCAGACTCAGAAAAAAGAGAAACTGCAAGCTGTTTTCAGGACTTATTTCCATAGTAAGCGGAGCGGCAACTGTTGCAGCAGGTGTTATCTCATTTACTCCTTACAATGCCAAGATTAAGAAAAAAGTTTCAGAGAATATAAACGAGGATATTAAGAAGCTTTTGTTCGATGCTGAGCTTCTTCGCAGAGTTAAAAATATAGATGCAGTTTCAAAGATAAAGGACATAGATGCCATATCCAAGATTAAGGATATGGATACTCTTTCAAAAATAAAGGACCTTGATGCTATCTCAAAGATCAAGGATATGGATACTCTTTCCAAGATTAAGGATATGGAGCTTGTATCAAAGTTTATTGGATAGTTTGTCAAGGTCAGGGGTTCTTTGAATGATGTTGGATAAAAGTATAAGAAGGGATATTAGGAGAGAAGGCTTTAAGAATGTAAAGAGAAGGTTCTTTCTTAATATCCTGGTTGTTTTTATTGTGTCTCTGGTGGTAAATGGAGGCTACTCTCTTTCCACAAGACAGAGCTTTCTGGAAGATGATTCCTTAAATAGTACAGTTACGGCTGTGGAAAACGCAGAAAAAACTGTAGAGAAAACCGTAGAAAACGCAGAAAAAACTGTGGCTAATGGCACGAAGTCCGGCCTGGGTATGGGGAATGAATATTCAAATACCAGTGTTCTGGTAAGTTTCATCTGCAATACCTTTGATATAGATATGATAAATCCGGATACGGTTTCTTCCACCTCCACCAAGTATTACAGTGGAGTGGCGTCAGTTTTCTTTAATGAAATAACCGGAAGTCAGTCATTTGTTTTCGGTATAATAAATGGTCTGAACCAACTGCTCTTTAAAGGAAAAATCGCAAATTCCATTATTATATTTGTATTTGCAATTATTTCTATTTTTATATTTGTATTTCTGAAAAATGTTATCGAGGTTGGTAAAAACAGATATTACCTTGAACAGAGAAGATATTCGGAAACAGGACCGGGGGAGATTCTATTTCCTTATAAGAACAAGAGACTGAAGCATATAGCAGGGCTCATGTTTGTAAGGTATGTGTTCCAGTCCCTGTGGAATCTTACCATCGTTGGTGGAATCATCAAGCATTACGAATATCTGCTTATCCCTTATATAGTTGCGGAAAATCCCGAGGTAGGCAAGAGAGATGCCTTCAAGATTTCCAAAGAGCTGATGATGGGAGATAAGTATAAGGCATTTCTTATAGAATTCTCCATGCTTCCATGGGCCATCCTTTCGTATTTCACCTTTAATCTTACTTCAGTATTTTTCTCAGATGCATATATCGAATGCGTGATGGCTGAGCTTTATATGCGGATAAGAACTGAGAAGAAGGACAGTCTGCCACTGGAACTCAGGAAATGGCTGAATGATGACATGCTCGCTATCGATCATGTGGAGAACAGGCCTCATCCATCCGGCGAAGAAAAGCTGGATATTCCTACTGTGGACATTCACTCCCTTAAGAGTGATTATATGAGAAGCTATTCACTGCTTTCTGTGATCGAGCTGTTCTTTGCCTATTCGCTTGCGGGCTGGCTTTGGGAAATGGTATTTTATCTGGCACAGACTGGTGAATTTGTAAACCGTGGTATGCTTCACGGACCATGGCTGCCTATATACGGCTGCGGAGGCGTGCTTATAATCCTTCTCCTGAAACCTTTCAGAGAGAAACCTGCACTTCTGTTTTTCACAACAGTTATAGTGTGTGGTGTGGTGGAATACTTTACATCCTGGATACTTGAGGTGCTGTTTGATTCCAAATGGTGGGATTATACGGGATACTTCATGAATCTGAACGGACGAATCTGTCTGGAGGGACTTCTGGTATTCGGAATGGCAGGACTTGCCTTCACCTATATTATATCGCCGCTATTGGATGATATCTTTACGAAGATGAAGGATAAATACAGATGGATACTTTGTATAATTCTGATTCTTATATTCATTGCTGATTTTATCTGGTCCTTAATATCTCCTAACGTAGGAGAAGGAATCACCTCAGGACTTGTGTGACAATACTTAAGAATGTTTTGAGTCGACCATGAACAGTGACTTTGATTTAACTCAGCAAAGTTATGATCAGGTTCTCGGCAGAATTTGCATCACTGAGGCGGCCGGTTCTTACAGCCATGTCTGCATCCTGACAAAGGTCCAGGGCTTTAAGAAGACCACGGTGTTCGTAGTTCTTGCAGATTGAAATATATTTTCTGACAACGAAATCCTTGGTGTTCAGAAAACCTGCGATATCACTTGCAGTGGCATTTTCCTTAAGAAGCTCACTGGTCTGAACCAGCAGGTTGTACTGTCTGGTAATCAGGATTATGATGGACATAGGTTTAGTTTTTAAAATACAAAGGTCATTATATAATGTAATGGCCTTTTTTTTGTCTTTTCTGGAAATGGCTTCGCACATGTCAAATATCTTATCCTCCACGGGACTGACACAAATGTCCTCCACATCCTTATCAGTGATTTCGCCACGTGCCATGGCATAGTCATGAAGCTTTAAGGCTTCATTCTTAAGAGTGTTCATATCATTTCCCACTGCGGATATCAGCTTGTCGGGAACGGTGGCACGAACCTTCAGACCCCCATCGGAAAGAATGGAAGCAATCCATTTTGAAAGTGTAGAAACCTCGGGAGTGGTGAATTCCAGACAGGAAGCACATTCAAGCTTAGAAAGCTTGGAATAAAGACTTTTCCTTTTATCCACCTTATGCTCTGTAAATATAATGATATTTGAATCACTCATCTGGTTTATTATATCCAGTAGCTCTGTGTCAGATCTGTCGAAAAGGCCGGAATCCTCCACCAGCACAACTCTGTATTCGGCTAAAAATGGCATGGTAACAGCATCCCCGGCCACAGCGTTCATATTGAAACTGTCAGCGTTGTAGGATGTGAAATTCATGGTGTCTCCATCATTTACAAGAGCCTTTATAAGCATGTCCCGGTACTGACATACCAGATAGGACTCATCTCCGTACAGAAGATAGACCCGGGAGAAGCTTCGCTCCTGAATGTGGGACCGAATCAGATTCATTGATGCAGTTGTAGGATTTGTTTTTGATTTTTTCTTATAAGTAGCCATAGGTAGAGTATAAACTGAAGCTAAGTAATCCACAACCCCCTTTTCGCCAACCTCAAGGAAAAACAATTCTTAATTCCTTACTTCTTTCTTGACAGTCTTCAAATAAAGACTGTATAATCAAACTATCTTTGTACACTAACTATGAAATGGATGAAATATAGTAGTGTTTGTAATGAAAGGGAGGTTTAAAAATGCAGGCTAAAAAGAGAACACAAGTATTATTTGCAATGCTTATGCTGGGTATTATTTCACTTTTTGCTGCGAAGGGATTTGCTAGAGCGGATGCTCCTGTAAACGCAGTCCCACTTGCACTGAATGGTACATATTCAGTAGATACTGTACTTTATGATGAGGATAAGGAGGCTGGTACAGCTGCTCACCATGAAGACTTTTATCTGATAAGTATACCAACTGATGGCTCATTTGAGTTCAGAATCATGTCATATACTGGTAAATCAATCAGCTATGGTCTTTACAATGCAGATATGTCAAAGAATTTCCTTACCGGTTGTGGTAACTATGTTTCAGGTGGTACAGCTACATCACCTGTTACAAAGAGTATAGTAAGTCCTGTATCTGCCGGTACATACTATCTCAAGATAAGCACTGATGGAGTCGGAACAGATGACAACAATAAGCCTATCCAGGGAAGATATCTTCTCTTTGGTGGATTCACAACATATGGAGCAACTGATGCAGGTGCTTATTCATATGATCAGCCACTTGGATATGCAATTGGTTCTGAGGTTATAGGTGCTCTTACTGTTACTGATACAGAGGACTGGTTCAAGTTCACATGTAACGGTGGAAAGTATAACTTCAATGTAATGAATTATGGTAAATCATCTCTTAGCTTCCAGATCAGCAATTATGATCTTTCAAAATCACTTCTTAGCTCAAGTGTAGGAAGCATGGGAGAAGGTGATACATCTCCAAGAGTTTATAGCAAGGAAGATTTTCAGCTTGAAGCAGGAACTTATTATATTAAGTTCACTGGTGGAAATGGAAAATATAAGTTCACCCTCAGCGGTAAAGCAACTAAGGTTAAGCTTAAATGTAAAGTAACTGCAAAGAAGAATAAGAAGAAGGTAACAGTAAAAACTACTCCTTATGCAACTGTAAAGGTTAAGTATGCAGGAAAAACATATAAGAGAGTTGCCGGAGCAAACGGAAAGGTTACCATCAAGCTTTCAAAGAAGCTTAAGAAGGGTAAAAAGATCAGAGTTACCATCACAAAGACAGGTTGCTCAAAGATCAGCAAGAAGATTGCAGTTAAATAATTCTGTATAAGATTTAGCAAAACAGGCCTCCTGGTATAGGCAATTACCAGGAGGCTTTTTCAAAGAAAAGAGATAAAATGGCACCATATATTAATTCCCCATTCGGACTTCTAAATATGTATAATTTCTCCATCAATGCCGGAGTTGTAGTATCTGTAGTTCTGCTGGCAATACTTTATTTTGTCATCTTCAGAAAATTCAGATGCGTTCTTTTTATACTTTGTTATGGTGCAATACTGATAATAGGAAGATATGCATCCACCATGGTAAGAGCAATAAATGATGGATTTCTGGACAGAGGCGAGAGCCTGATAGGTGCCATCAAAATGGAGGTGGGCTCCCACTTCCTGGGACACATTTTTACATTCTTCATACTCTTTTATCCAGTGGCATTTTTCCTGAGGGCTGTCTGCAGGGATGTTTTTGGATTTTCCCTGGCAGATGCAAATGATACCTTCAGGGCAGGTGCCATAGCAGCATTTGCCTTCCCAATCCAGCATATATTTAACAGGTTGGGCTGCCTTTGCAGAGGCTGCTGCAATGGAATCAGCTATAATGGCCGTTTTGCCATAAATCTTCCATATAATCCGGATGTGGAAGGTACAGTATTTCCAAGCCAGATTCTTGAAATGCTGCTGATGGCAGTTTTATTCATAGTTCTGGTGGTGGCTTATAAAAAAGGACTGGACACCTTCGGTATAGTAATAATGGGATTCGGGATAACATTTTTCATCTCCGAATTCTTTATCGAAAATCCCTTCAGTGTAAAACATTTTGGACTGACCTATGTTCAGCTTCTTTCAATATTTATAGTGATTCTTTCCCTGGTATATATGGTGACCAGTGGGAAAGTGAAGGGATACTTCATAGTTAAAACAGAAAAAGAATAAGATAATAAAACAGATAATAAGGAATCGTGTGAATATGAAAATGAACAGCTTCCAAAAGAGAATTTTTTATGCAGAAAAGCTGTATGGAGAAAATGCACTTTCAAATATAGGGGGAGTGCTTTCTTTTGATGAGCAACATTTTATAGAGACTGAGGAGCTGGAAAAAATCGTTACCGAGATCATAAATAAAACTCCTTCTGTCAGACTTAGAATGAATGAGGCTCAGGAGCTGTATGAATATAAATATGAAAACTACCATCCGGAGATAGTTACTCTGGATACTGATAAAGAGGGGGTTCTTGGCTATGCCCAGAAGGATATGGAGATTCCATTTGAGGGTTCCTGTGACACTGCTCTTTTTGATGTGAAAATTATAAAATATAACACCGGAAATGCCATTTATTTCAAGCTTCATCATATGCTGGGGGACAGTATATCCATAAGGGTACTGGCCCAAAATGTGGAGGCGGGATACTTTGCTCTTCAGAATAATGAGAGCATGAAAATAGAAAGTCGTCTGCCGGTTTATTCAGAACTCAGTTCAAAAAAGAAGGCTGCTGCCAGAGAGTATTTTGCTTCAAAGCTGGATGGTTTCAGTCCTGTTCGATTTGCCGAAAAGGAAAGCATGGAAACTGAAGCCGGGGAAATGAAATTTGAAACGAAGCTTTATCATAAAGCTATGACCCAGGCTTTCATTTCCTCTTTATATCTTTATCTTTCCCAGCTTCTGGATACAAGGAAGCTGTCCATCGGATTCGTGCTTGCCAACAGAAGGCTTCGGGAAATGAATATGGTGGGAATGTATGCAAATACCCTTCCGCTGGTTATGGATTATGCCGGGGACAGTTTTGCTGAGCTAAGTGAAATGATCACAGCTGATGTGATAAAGCTTGTGAGATACAGCTCCTATATTCCTACTGAGTATCTGAAGAAGGATCCATATGAGATTTCTCTTTCCTACAGATATGAGGGCCTGCTTCCGGAAACAAAGCTAGGGGAAGCTATAGAGCTATTTAGCTATCAGCTGGATGTGCCCCTTAGGATTTCAGCAGAGGAAAAGGGTGACAGACTGTATTTCAGTATCTTCTATCGTAAAGATCTGTTCGAGGATGAGTTTATCCGAAATACCGGAAATGCCATAATCAGCATTCTGGATCAGCAGATGTCGGGAGTGGAGAATCTGTCTCAGGTGGATATACTTACTGATGAGGATAAACGTAGGTATTTTGAATTTAATTTTAGTAATGATAGTAATGATGGGAAAGCCAGCGGTGATGATAAGACTCCTGAATATATAAGTCTTATGGAAGGACTTGCCGACCTGTCTACGAAAAGAAAGGATGAGACAGTTCTTCTTTGGGATGGAGGCGAA
The DNA here is from genome assembly GCA_902795855.1 of uncultured Lachnospiraceae bacterium. GTDB lineage: Bacteria > Bacillota > Clostridia > Lachnospirales > Lachnospiraceae > Eubacterium_Q. The sequence continues at coordinate 2,412 of CADBMW010000096.1, read as the reverse complement.
TTCACCGGTGGAGAGCTTTATGAAAAGGTCACCGGATTTGCCAGTTATATCAGCAATGTTTCAGGAGACAGAATAGGAATAGATATTCCAAGAAGTCCTGAGATGATGGTAGCGGTTCTCGGTACTCTTATGGCAGGAAAGGGATTTTTGATACTGTCTGATGCAAATCCTGGGGCGCGGGCATTTGCGGATGTGATAGTAGATAAAGTCACAGTGGAACAGGCCACTTTGAAAAACGCTACTGTGAACAAAGCTGCAGGGAATGCTGAAAAGGCTGATTTATGCATACCAGAAGAAAAAATAGCATATATGATCTGCACCTCAGGCTCCACGGGAGAGCCTAAGCTGATAGGAATAAGCAGAGATTCCATTACCAGAAGAATGAACTGGCAGGGAAGACAGTTTGGCTTCAAAGGAAATGTGCTGCAGAAGACAGTAAATACCTTCGATGTATCAGTGTGGGAAATGCTGAGCATTCTTTTTGGGGCAAGACTTTCACTGCTAAGCCCAGGGGATGAAAGGCTTCCGGACAAAGTAGCGGACATGATGCGTAAATATGATATAGAAAAGGTTCATTTTGTTCCCACCATGCTGGAAAGATTTCTGGATTATATTGAAAAGAAGGATATAACATTTCCAAGGCTGAAGGAAATATATGTCAGCGGAGAAAAGCTGGAAAAATATCAGGCTGAAAAACACTTCAAACTGCTTCCAAAGGTAAGGCTGATAAACCTTTACGGTCCGGCAGAATGTACCATAGACGTGACATTCCATGAGGTAAAAAGAGAGAATATCCTGGAGGAAAGCATCCATGACATTCCTATAGGAAAGCCGGTGGATGATACAGAGATACTGATCCTGAATTCATCTCCAAGACTTCTCCCTGCGGGAGTAAAGGGTGAGATATGTATATCCGGAGGACTGGTGGGAGAAGGCTACATATCCGGGCCAGCCGGCTCATCTGGTGAAAAGGTAGCAGCCGGATATCAGCTCATAGAGGACAAAAAAATATACAGAACCGGAGACATGGGCAAAATCGGTTTTGACGGAAAGCTTTATATAGATGGAAGAATGGATGATCAGATCAAGCTTCGGGGAATGAGACTTAATCTGTCAGGTATAAAGGAAGTAATCCTGGGCTGCAATGGCGTAAACTCAGCTGAGGTGATAGGAAGAAATAACCGCCTGGAATGCTATCTCACAGGAGACTTTGATATAGAAGAGATTAAAGGCCGGGTTGCAAAGGAAGTGTCTGTATATGCAGTTCCCTCGATATTTAGAAAAGTAGATGAGATACCTGTCAGCGTGAATCAGAAAACTGACATAAAAGCCCTTCTTAAAATGGCAGAGCAGCTGGATGATTCGGACCGTATAAAGGAAAACTATATAAAGGAAACTCAGCTGCCTGAAAAAGGAGCCATGAATGACACCATGAAATGTATTCTGACCCAGGTCAGAAAATATGTAAAGGTGGGGCTGGATGATAACATTTTCGCGGCAGGACTTGACTCCATAAGCGTAATTGACATCGCCTGTTCCCTTCAGGATAAGGGCTATGATATAAGCTTCGGAGATTTTTATGAAAATCTGACAGTAAGAAGGATAGCTGAAAATCTTCAGAACAAGAAGTATTATACCTATCTGAAAAAACAGGGCAGCAAAAGAGTAATGATATGTTTTCCATTTGCGGGAGGCGAACCTCAGAATTATTTGAAGATGGCAGAAAACCTTGATATGGATGTGATAGGAATATATGTATCTGCATTTCCGGAAAACTGTTCAGTGAAAAAGATGGCTGCCTTTCTTGCGAAGAAAATAAACCTTGATGAATACGAAGAGGTTTTCGTGTTCGGTCAGTGCGTTGGCAGCGTCATGGCCATGGAATATGCTGCAAGGCTTAAGAGAAGTGTGGACAAACTGATTCTTGTCACCCCTTCAGTAAGACTGGATAAAAATACAAAGCGTCCCGGCGTATCACCGTGGAGACTCATGAATGACGGCGTGATAAAGCTGTTCCTGAAAGCCGCCGGCGCCCGAAGGAAATTTACTAAGGAAATAATCAGAAGATTCAGGGTAGATACAGACAGATTCTTTAATTATACAGGCGAGGCAAAGCTGAGTGAATATCTTCACCGGCCGGGAAATACCGGAAAGATAAAAGGGGTGGATATCATTTACGGAAGTCGAGATATATTCACCATGAATCATATGTCCCTTTCATCAAAAATAGAACAGATTACAGGAAAACCTGCGGACATATACATCATCGAAGGAGCCCGTCATTTCCTGAATGAAGAAAACACCGAGGAACTAATGTTGATACTGAAATCAGACGGCTGAGCAGGCTGGCAAAATACTTTTCGAGGACCTTTCGGGTCTGTGCCATATCGCTTTTAGCGATATGCAAGTCTT
>CADBMW010000095.1 GCA_902795855.1 uncultured Lachnospiraceae bacterium | reverse complement strand
TAACTATATAAAGGAGATTTAAGTAACCAGTTTTCCTGCTTTCCTCATAATACCACCTTTCCTTCACATTCTATTTATTCTTTATACCGTAATATCCATAAGAATAGCCCGGCAGGGCGCACCATCCGCTCCACCCAGATTAATGGGAGCAGCATTAAGTAAGTATGCACCTTCTAATACCTGGGAAAGCCTGATTCCCTCAAGGAGAACTATCTCGGCTCCCAGCATTATAAGATGTACTTCCTTTGGAGCATCCTCCGGACCAACGGTCTGAGATTCATTTCCAAAAAGCTTGATTCCTGCTTCGGCAAACACTCGGGCTGCCTCAGCAGTAACCGTAGCATTTCCTTTAACAAGAATCCTTTCAGCAGATGCGGGATTACATTTCTTTGCATCCCTTAGGAATCTTTCTGCATCCTCTGAACTGATATCCCCCTCATGTTCTGCCACATAGGCATATCCGATGAATCTGTCCAGATCCACCTGATCTATGGTTTTTCTGTCATTTATAAAATGATAGGGTGCATCAACATGGGTTCCATTATGAGCGCACATTTCAATACCCGTAAGATTACAGATATCCCCATTACTGATGCTCATCATAATGTTTCTCCGGGGGCTTGGATCCCCCGGAAAAACTTTACACCCAAATACTTCCTGTGATATATCATATATCTTCACATCAATTCTCCTTCTAACATTTCTTCGTATTCCTTAGAATACCGATGTATTACTTGCTGATTTTCGCCGTGGAAGGTGCTTTAGCCTTCTTTATCATCTTCTTATACTTCTTAAGCTTATTCTTAGGAACCTTGAAGGCTGCCTTCTTATTGATTCCCTTAAATGCATTGCTGCCTATCTTCTTCAGCTTCTTTGATTTGATAATGATACTCTTCAGGCTGCTGCAGTCTTTATATGTATTCTTTCCAATCTTGGTTACATTCTTTCCTATGGTAACCTTCGTTAAGTCTGTACATCCTGCGAAGGCATTATCCTTGATTTCAGTTACAGTAAAGCTGACTCCGCCAATCTTTACTGTATCTCCAACATTCACTGAAGTGGCCTTACTGTTATATGACTTTGAGTAAGCAACTGTTCCACCAGTTACCTTACCACCCTTCTTTTTAGTACTTGTGATAACATATTTGCCACCTGATGACTTCTGAGCAACTGCAGCTCCCTTTGAAATCTGATCTGCAGTAACTTCTTCAGCCACAAGATAAGTAGTTCCATCTGCATCCTTAAGTGTCTTGCCATCAGCTGAAATTGTACCTACTCCTTCTACCTCAGTTGCTGCCGGCTGAGAAGCAGCTGGTGTTGCTGCTGGTGCCGGTTGAACCGGTGCTGGTGTTGGCTGAGTTGGTGCTGGTGTTGGCTGAACCGGTTCAGGGCTTGGAGTTGGCTTACCTTTTGCCGGAATCACATCTCCCTTAAATATAACCAAACATCTGGTACACTGCTGATCTGCTTTCTTTCCATTCTCTGTCTCAGTTGGCTCCACTGCTGTATCAGGAATATCAACGCAGAGATGTCCCAATGGATTTATTGTTTCTCCTGTTTCTTCGTACATACATCTGGTGCACTTCTTATCCGCCTGTTTTCCTGCTTCTGTACACGTAGGCGCCTTAGCTGAACCAGCTACTTCTACAAGGTCATGTCCCTTAGCTCCTATGGAAGATCCATATATTATATTATGACAAACGCTACACTCCTGATCTGCTTCTTTTCCCGGGAGTGTACATGAAGGTTCATAATATGTACCAGCAATATCTTCATATTTATGTCCGGGAGTTTCTATTATCCAGCTATCTTTTTCTATTTCCTTTGTTGCTGCTGAATCCGAGAAATATTTTCCACATTTAGAACAGCTCCAATATGCATCACTTCCGTTAGCCTCGCAGGTAACTGCAACCGCTGAATGAGATGCGAGAGTATGTCCTGTCTTATTTATTTTTTCTGTATCTGTAGCATTACAGTCTTTTCGCTTACAGTAATGTGTCTTAACTCCATCCTCTGTACATGTAGCCGGTGTTGTAACTACACCATCATCCCAATCATGACCAAGAGCCTTTATGGTGTCACCATATATAACATCATTACAATTGGTACATTTCTTATTTACTTCATTTCCTGCTTCTGTACACGTAGGCGCCTTAGCTGAACCAGCTACTTCCACATAATTATGACCATTGGATTTGATTATCCAGCTGTCTTTTTCTATAACCTTTGTTGCTGCAGCATCTGAGAAATATTTTCCACATTTTGAACAGCTCCAGTAAGCACTATTTCCATCAGCCTCACAGGTAACTGCCACAGCAGCATGAGGTGTAAGAGTATGTTCACAGGTATCCAGCTTAACCTAAATTGTTACAGTACCTTCAACAGAAGGATATGAATCATCATCCGGAACAAATATCCAGTCTGCTGTAGTATCGGTAAGCTCGGGAACCAGATCAGGATTCTTCCATTTAAGTGTTCCCGAAATCTCAGTATCAGTTCCTTTTATAACAAATGCTGCATCATTGAAAAGAAGCACTGACAGCTTATCTCCAACCGCAAGGGTATCGTTTTTCAGAGTAACCTCGTCGCCACTCTTAATGGTTATATAGGTATACTTTTTATATAATTCGATATTTTCTGCACCTGTTTTTGTACCGGTACATGTATTTCCATCGCCATCAGTCCAATACCAGTTTTCTCCTGCAGGAAGACTCATGGATACAGTCATATTAGCAGGGAATTTTATGGATCTGATGGAGTTACAATCATCTAGATAACCGTTAGCATTTACACTACTGCTTATCTTAAAGTGAGAAATATCCAGGTTTTTAAGACTTGTGCATCCGGAAAACATCAGACTCATGTCACTTAGGCTATTTGTGACAAAGGAGCTGAGATCAAGATTTTTCAATGATGAACAGTTCTTAAACATTTCCTTAAAGCTTTGAACTCTCATAAGTGACATGCCACTTAGATCAACTGATTTAAGGTTTGAACAATTTTCAAACATGTTGTTGACCTTACTTACATAAGGTGATTTGACACCACCCATATCCACACTTTCAAGATTTGTACATCCAAAGAACATATTATCCATGTCCCAGCATGATGATAAATCAAAACCTGTCAGATCAATATCTGTAAGAGAGCTGCAGCAATAGAACATTTCTGTCATAGTTTCGCATATACCTGTAGACAGATTTTCTTCGTCTATGTTCTCCAGCGATGTACAACCGTAGAAGGTTCTTCTAAATGAATCGCAACTTGATGTATCTGAACCTGCAAATGTTATAGACTTCAAATTGGCACAGTTGAAAAACATCATAGTCATATCTGAAATTCCTTTTACATTTACAACTGCAGATGTAATCTTATCGACATATTTTCTTTGAAGCCATGGTGCCGCAAGTATATTGTAGCCCCAAGGAGTTGGTATATAGTTTTCTCTTTCAAAGTCACCTGTTCCTCTTATATAAAGAACTCCCTTATCGCTGATGCTCCAGTCAAGATCTCCTGATTTTGTGGTCTTAGCTATGAAATCATCCTCATTATTGTTTGTAACCGTTATTTCGCAGGTTGCAGAAACTTCAGGATTGTGGGTTGTGGCAGTGATAGTACAGCTTCCTACGGAATTTGCTTCAACTACAGCTGTTTTTCCGTCTCCGGTATAGGAAACAGAAGCAACTTCAGGGTTACTGCTCTTCCATTTAATCTTTGGGAATGTATTTCCAGGTGAAAGTAATGCAGTAAGCTCAACTCTTCTTGTATCCTCACTTCCGTAATCCAGTTCTGCACTTTCTTTACTTATCTGAATTCCTGTTACTTCCTTATATTTTTCATATTTAGAAATAGGCTTTACTGTTAATGATAACATGGTTGACGTCGTGAGATAATTTACAGATCCACCATAATACTGTCCTTCATTAACTGTTTCGTGAAATCCCGTTCTTCCGACTGTCTTCATCTCACTTGAAGTGGAACCATAAATCTCGGTACCGGGAGCAGCCTCAACTAGTACTGCGAAGGTTTCTCCCCCCTTTACTTCCACAGGAGTGGACAACTCGTGAACTGTATAGCCGGCGTAATCCTCTTCACACTCTATTGCTCCATCTTTTTTGTTAAACACAAGCTTTCCATTTTTTACACTAACATTTCCAGTAAGTATGGACACCTTATAGCTTGCATTTGCACCATGACCTACACCAACTTTTTCTATTACCTCTGTCTCACCTTCCGGAGCAGAATCAGCAGTAAAGAGGGAAACAGTATATATACTATTAGTGGAACTCGCTATCCTAGTCTTTGCTTCAGAACCATCATACTGATAAACATTTTCGTTTTCGTCGGTTCCTTCAAATTCATATGCTATAGCTTTAGCCTGTCCCATGGTTGTATAATAGCTGATCCATACATATCCGTCCTGATTTAAATCAGTTCCCCAGGAATTTTTGCAAAGCCATGCACCATTTTCAGGTGGAGCAATACTGAAATTAGCCTTTGAATAATTATCATCCCAGCCCACTACCTCTACAGCGTGATTGGAATCCTTATCCTCAGCATCCGGATTATAATAAGTCTTTGAACCATCTACTATCTTAAAATACTTAGGATCATATGAAGACTGAGCTACTACCTGATCACAGTAAAAATCAGCAGCAACAGCACCATATCTTAAGATAAGCCTTTTTACATTATCTCTATTTTTTTCATTATCGCTATCTTCTTTGTCATAATTGAATTTACACATATAGAGATTTTTCAGTCTGTAATCAGTAGAAAAACATTTTGTGGAATCTATGGAATAGCCAGCATTCTGACCTGCGGTAAAATAATTATCACCGTTTTCTTCAAATGGTATAACACCATTTGCAGTCTGCCAGCCAACTGATGTGTGATCGGCACCAACCATGGCAAATCTGGTGAAATCAGTTGAAGGAGTTCCCTGTGAATCAGCCGCAATATAGTTTCTGTCATCAGAAATACGTCCCTTCGGATCTATATTCTCACTAAACATGAAATATATTTCATGAAGCTCGGAAAGATCGATGGATGAATCGGCAAGGCCACTTTTTATGAGAGATGTCTCCATAGTGGCAACAGAAGAAAAGGCCCAGCAGGTACCATATCTGCCCTGGTTTTTCACAGGGGTAACATAGCCCCTTTCCTTTGAAGAGTAGGTGGCAGGAAGAGAAGAATCTCTTAAGCGGCCATTCTTAGATCCTGTATCCTCAGGATCATCGATTTCAAACCCATCTGGAACAAGGCCCATACCATGCTCTTCTTCCACAGAGGTCTGCTGTCCCTCTTTTACATATTGTGTGGCATTTGCATGAAGCGGAAATGTCGCAACCATCACAGCTATTACAGCTGAAACTAGAAGTGATTTTTTTCTCATTATATTATCCCCTTATATTTAAATATCAATTAACGACCATAGTTATTACTAATTTAACATTTAAGCTTTTAAGAGGCAAGAAAAAAGGGGACAGTTCTTGCGAACTGTCCCCAAAAACCTAGGTTAATCCCATAATATTCAGTTCCAAACGTCTCGTCAAAACAAGACGCAAAAAATGTCAATGTCTTAAACTTTGGTCTTTATATTTTCCTTCTGTTCATGCCGGATTTACGATAAAACTCATCCTTGGCTTTATACATCTTCCTGTCTGCTTCCTTCAGAAGATCATTGCAGCTATAATCCTTATGATCTGCAAGAAGTGCATATCCCACAGAAAGGCTTAGATCTTTTACTTCATCACCCTTCCAGTCCTTAGTCATCTGCTTTATATCTTTAACTGAATTTGCAACTTCCTTTTCATTCATATTTGCAAATACTATGAACTCATCTCCACCGGTTCTGTAGCATGAACCATACTCACTGAAAACACTTTCGATACATTTGGCGGCACCACAGATCAGTTCGTCACCGGCATCATGTCCCAGAGTATCATTTACCATCTTTAGTCCATTTATATCTATGGAAAATGCCACTAAAGTGTCCGGCATTTCATTATCATATTTCTTTACAGCCTTGTAATATGCATATCGGCTCAGAAGACCTGTCAGGGCATCAGTCTTGATCATGATTTTCTTCTCAAGTAATTCATCATCCTTTTTCTGCTGGGTAAATTCCGATGAATGAATGAACATAAGAGCAGCACATATGGTCAGGGTTATATATGCCGTACGGTTATCACTACTGATAACCTCCTGCAAGAATATCCCCAAAAGTACAAAAATCATTACCATATAAAGCGAAAGCCTGTTCTGCTTACGAAAGTTCTTTCCGTAATTCAGGAACTGAATCACCACCAGCAAAAGTATGGACAGGTATTCGATGGTATAGATTATATACAAAGGACCATGCAAATATACATTATGCTCATCTATGGATATCATCCATCCTGTAAATATGGAAACAATCTGGAATACTGTATTAAACACAACTATGACATTTAAAACCCATGACCAGACATTTTTGACCTTCATCCGGGCTATAAGAGCCGCTCCCGCTATTGGTGTCAGGACATAATCACAGCACTTGGCAAGTCTTAAGAATATAGCCGGATATTCTTCCTTTCCGCTTAGATACACACCTATCCATTCAGACAGGGATGCAAGAAATATCAGCAGGTAAATGATATAATAGGTTACTTTTTTTCTCTTACTGAGTCTGTCATTTTCATAGACAAGGCAGCAAAGAGTTATAAGAGCAAACCATGATATCAGGCTTATGGAAGTGTAGTAATCAAACATTTTCATATCTCCAAAATATAAATTATAACCCTAGTGTTTTTTTACAACCCCCACAAGAATGTCGCTGTAATATGACTCTGTGATAATAGTTCCCTCAGGCATATCCACACTTCCCAGTTTCTCTACATCAACCAGAGATTCTATCTTATTTACAGCCTCCTTCTGATCATCATCAAGCTTTCCCATCATGCTGTCATGATGCTCTTTCTTATCTGCCTCCTCCATCTCAGCATATTCATTTACTATGTCATTTGTTCTGGTCCAGAATACTACGTCAACATTACCACTTGAAAGAGCCGCTGCACGCCCCACACTATCTACAACAACCAGCTCTATATTTTTTCCGATACGACTGCTGATTTCAGCAAGAACAGCTGTGTTAAATCCTGCAGGCGTACCATCTGCTGCCACGAAATCCATAGGAGGCAGCGAACCGGTAACGGCAACCTTGATTGTATCTGCATCAGAAATCTCAGGCATCTTGATGGAATCAATCTCGCCACCACTTATACGGTCATCGATCTGCTCCTTAACAAGCTTGTCCAGAGTGCCATCCTTTTTCATTTCGTCGATGGCCTTGTTAAATTCATCTCTTAAATCTGTATTATCTTCCATCATCATGAAAGAAAAACTATGGCTTTCAAGCAGGTTATAAGCAAAGAATCCGAAGGCATCCTTATCCTCTATGTCATCCACGCTGACGCCCTCAAACTTTTCTATAAGCTTATCCGGGTTTCCGGAAATCTCCAGCTTATCGTTATTGGCACAGAGATATTTTGCAGTGGAATTATAGATGCTGAACATACCTATGTCACCAGCCTGCAATGCCATTACCATGGAATCCAGACTGTCGTAGAATTTGATATCAAATACCTTATCAATATCTTCAGCCGGAACATCCTCTCCAAGATTAGCATAGCCTTCCTTTGCAAGCTGTCTGTCGGCTATGAGATGAGCATTTGCCATATTTTCATTTTCTTCCTCAGACATGTTTAACATGGTAAGGGCTCCACCCTTAACGGAAACCTGAATAGTTGATTCAGAATTATTCGATGAAGTATTTTCACCGGATTTTCCACAGGCACAGAGGGAAAATGTCATCGCCGCTGCAAGTACTAAAGCTATAATTTTCTTCATAATGTAAAGTCTCCTTAAATAAAAGGTTCGTTATTTTTTCTTAAATAATTGTTTTATAGAATAAATTGCAAGTGCAATAGAGAACAGTATTCCTGCCAGAGCAACAAGAGGAACATCTCCGGCCACTCTCGGTGTAAGCTTTGTCATACAAAGGATACAGGAACCTAGGAACAGCACGCAGGAGAAAAGTGCCAGGATTACATATCTCAGGAAATCTCCTATTTGCTTTAAAGGATCATCTATACCCTTAATCTCCATATTTACCTTAAGCTTGCCTCTGTTCAGAGTACTAAGGGAATCTGCTATAAGTGCAGGAAGCTTTACTGTCTTTCCGCCAATCTCCAGGATATTCTTTCCAAGATTAGTAGCTGTAGCCTTAAGATTGAAGCTTTTCTTTGCACGAGCCATAAGTTTCTCGGAAATGATAGTAACCAGATTAAGCTCAGGACAAAACTCTTCTATAACACCCTCAATGGTTATAATAGATCTGATGAGCATTGTAAATCTTCCAGGCAGCTCGATGCTGTTGCTGTTTGCCAACTCTGTAACCTCATCAAAAAGTGTGGTCATGTCGATGGCATCAACGCTGGTAACATTGGCATATTTTGCCAGCATATCAGTAGCATCCTGACTAAGTTTGTCAGTATCTGTATCTGCACCGGAAGCCCCCAGGTTTACAAGACAATTTACAAGCTTGTCTCCATCAGCCTGAAGTACTGAAAGTACAAGATCCTGGATCACATCTATATCACCGCTGGAAAGACGTCCCACCATACCGAAGTCGATCCAGTAAGGCTTGCCCTCGCTTACAATGATATTTCCCTGATGAGGGTCTGCATGGAAAACACCCACATCCAGAACCTGATGAACGTAGTTATCTATCAGAGCCTCACCTATTGGCAGGATTTCATAACCCTCAGCTTCGATTCTGTCCTTATGGGATACAGAATGTCCCTTTACAAAGGTCATGGTGAAAATACGTTCGGTACAAAGTTCATCTATAACTGTAGGACAGGAAATCTTTTCCTCATCCTCGATACAGTTTTCCTTGAAGAATCTGGTATTCTCTGCCTCAACTCTGAAGTCCAGCTCTTCATAGGTAACCTTTTCAAATTCATCTATTGTAGTAACCAGATCAATACTCTGAGAACCGCCATCCTCGGAGATGACATTTGCCACTCCAGCCAGCTTTCTCAGAAGCTCAAAGTCCTTAACCATCATGTCTGCAATGAGTGGACGCTGAACCTTTACTACTACCTCTGTTCCATCCTTCAGAACTGCATAATGCGCCTGACCGATGGAGGCTGAACCAAGAGGTTCATCACGAAACTCACTAAACAGCTCATCTATCTTCTTTCCGGTTTCATGCTCTATAACTGCACGGGCAACTTCCGGATCCAGCTTTTTAACATTTGTACGAAGCTTTTCCAGCTCCTGGCAATAAGCCACCGGAAGAAGATCCACACGGGATGACATGATCTGACCTATCTTGACATAGGTAGGTCCCAGATCCTCCAAAGTGGTTCTCAGCTCTTCAGGAGTAAAACCGTCTGCATAATAATTATGTGCTGCAAATATACTTAAGATCTCAGATGATCTTTTCTTCTCTTTCTTTTCCTGAGCCTCGATATCCTTTGACAGGAGTCTCTTCAGATCTTCACTCATATCCTTAGCATTAAGCTGGAGTTTTTTAAGCTTTTCACTACTCTTGCTCATCTTCTTCACCTCCATCCTTACTTGGCTTGGTCCATATAATTCTCAAAGCACTTACAGCAGATGCTATCATAAGCGCAACACCTATCATCTTCATTAAGTACATAGTGGTTTTAAATGCTTTGAATGAGAAATATATCTCGCCAAGAATAAGAACTATTCCGGCTATTACAAGAATCGAAGCAAAGATGACTATAACAGACCAGCCTCTGCGTCCGGATCTTTTTGCAAATGTAAATCCATAATAGATACCATTTCCACCCTCAAGAATAAGAAGAAGGCCGAATATCCAGCTAAGGACATTTAAGACATTCTCATGGAACACAAGAACTGCCAGGCCTATCATTCCCACAAGAATGGCAACAATAAATGAAATGCTCTGCATAAGCGTGCCGCTGCTACCAAGAAACTCCAGCACCTTCTCCAGAGAATAAATGATCATGATATAACCAGCTACCATGATGAGCGCTGATACACAATTTTCCGGGCATACCAGCATAGTAATACCTAAACATAAAAACAGAATAGATATTATGATCGATTGTCGTTTCAGCTTAACTAATGCATCTACAATCATATAAATAAACCCCCTCTAATTTATATAGTTTATATAGTTTTGCCCCTTTTTTGTTGCAATCTTACTTATTATACTCGAAAATGTTTTTTTTATCAATAAAAGGTGCCCCGACACCTGAAGGCTCGGCTCATCTATGAAAGAATTCTTTTGAGTTTCACTAAATCCAGCCAGCTCCCTTAGCAATTTCTTTATTTCAAGGACCTCAGCAACAATTTCCGACTCTTCCATCATTTGTGTTGCCTTTTCTCCCCCCTCAATCATCTAATTCCAAGGACCTAAGCAACAATTTCTGCCTCTTCCCTGCATTTGTGTTGTATTCAGCCTTTCAATTCTGGCTCCTCAGACAACAATTTCCGACTCTTTCTCTTTTTGTGTTGTTTTTTAATATAATAATGAATAAAATAATAAAGGACCAGTTCTGTCCTAATCTGAACAAAACTGATCCTTATATAATTTACTATTTTGTTTTAAATTTAACTGTCTTTATATTACCCTTATCATCTGTAACTTTTAGAGTATTCCACTTACCCTTCTTCTTAAGCTTTTTCTTATAATTCTTTAGTTTTAAAGTAAAGGATGTCTTATTTTTCTTTATCTTAATGCTTTTTCCATTAAGGGTTATCTTCTTGATTTTGTCTTTGTCAGTTATTTTTATTTTTGAAGTTTTCTTGATTGTCTTTTTGTTCTTCAGCTTTTTACTTCCAACCTTGAAAGTTGTTACATTATCTTTTTCCGTCGCTTCTGCCGGCTGAGCTGCAGGACTGACTGTCGGGGGAACCGTTGTAGTCGGAGATGTCTTTCCGTCTGCAGGCGCTGGAGTCGGCGCAGATGTTGGATTTGCAGTTGGATCAGTTGTTGGAGCAACTTTTGAAGATGGGTCAACTACCGGTTCTTCTTTTCCTCCACTTGGATCTCCTGCGGTTACCTTTTCTCCCTTCGTCCATGCCGAAGATTTAAGATCAATTATGAGAGCGGGGCGAATACCACCATTACTATTGATGACATTAAGACCATTACTATCGGCTTTGCCATTATCATCTACACGCGCAGCTTGAAAGTCAAAATTACCAGGTGAGCGCAGCCACCACCAGTCACAGAAGCCTTCTGAGTTTCTGGCAATTCTTGATTCAGATTCTGCCAAGTACTGATCAGAGAAGCCATATCCCGGCTGAATTATATCCTTGAGCGAAAGGAGGAATACCTTATCTTCTGTGTCTTCTCCGGCTTCTGTTACATTATAGCCCGAATCATTATCATCATTTTTTACCGTAGTATTCAGAATCATATTTTGTTCAGCCTCAGTGAAGCTGCCCGTAAAGAATTCTGTATTCAGCCAGTTTCTTATGGTGCTGTCCTTCCAGGTAATGGATTTATCATCATTATATGCTTTTGCTGTAAGTATCTTATCTGAAACAAGAAATGCATTATCTCCCGATACATTCAGCACTCTCCAGCTTATATCCTTGCCGTCATACTTTCCAAAGGTCACTGTATCCCACTCACTGCCTTTTACAGATATCTTTGTTTTTTCTCCTGTCTTTTTTACATAAGAAGATGAAAGATTAATTCTGAGAGCTGGCCGAATGCCGAGAGAAGTGTTGACAACAGAACCATAATCGCTAACGCCGCCGATATCATCGACAACCATGGCGCGACTTGTAGTACAACCTGGCGATCGCAGCCACCACAAGCCGGTGTCGTATACAGCTGTTTCTACACCATTACTTTTTGCATAGGCAGTAACCTTTACACTTCTTCTCTGGTAGCCTGGAGTGCTTTCAACAAAACCGTAATCAGTATTCGTTACATCATTCAGCGAAAGAAGGAATACCTTATCCTCTGTAATAATTCCACCTGTTGTTCCATATGCTGGATTATCATCATTTATAACATCTTCTTCTATTATTGCCTCCTGCTCATCTGTGGTGAAGGCATTTTTATAGAATTCACCATTAAGCCAATTTCTTACCGTTGATGACATCCATGTGCAGGAATAATCTGTTCCGCCTTCGCCCTCAGAAACGCCCTCAAAATACTTTCCTGCATCCAGGATTTTGTCTGATACAACAAGCGCTGTTCCATCACCATAATCCTTCAGAGTTGACCAGGTTATAGGCTGCTTATCATCTGATTTATCTGCCTTGCCATCATTATTTGTATCCTCCTGCCAGTAACTTCCGAAGGTTATTTTCTCACTGTAGTTATATGCTATCTTCGGATTGCCGAGGCCATAATCCGAATCTGCTGCTTCTGCCCTTGCTGGTACAGTCCCCGCTTCGGCAAGGGATACCGTAAGAATTGCGGCAAGAGTCAGCGCCAGTATCCTGCCCCTTCTCCGTACATTTTTCTTCATAAGTTTTCTCTCCTTTTTTGCCTTATTAGTACTTTTCTATCTTGCAGCTATGGTGTTTATATTCCGGTTCCTTGCTTGATATATCCTTCTCGTAATTGATACTTATCAGAAGGAGGTTATTCTCATAGTGCTCCAGCTTCTGCGGATAGTTTCTTTCTCTAACCTGATCAGCAGCTGTTTTTAGTGATTTATCATATTTAAGTTCTATTAAAAGTGCAGGCTTATCACTATGCTTTGGTGCCGGAAGGAAAACTAAATCAACATAGCCTTTGCCGCTGTCCAGCTCCTGAATTGTTGTATAGTATTTCTGGGCCGCATAATATGCCATCTGTACTGCATATGAAAGCGCCGCCTCTGAATTGTAAGTCTTATTATCTGCATTGTCATGAAAGTATTCGAGATACTCTGCTACTCTTTCTTCATCCATGTTCCAGGTAGCCTTAAGAAGCTCCTGAGATTTTTTGAACGAGGTAAATGTTCCTATCCATTCCTCAGACTTTGTAGATGTCTTGAACTCGTCAAGTATCTCCTTGTTAGGAATAAAGACTTCCTTTGTTTCAATATCATATCCAAGATATCCGAGGTGAATGAGCATAGCAAGAACATCATCCTTACTATGAAATGAACTCATATCATTTTGATATGATGATATATCAGCTTTAACCCTCGTTCCATCCATAAGAAGAGCTACCGCATCCTTCAGCCCGTCAAAATCCATTTTGATATACTCGGCTAATGCTTCATAATTCTCAGTCTTGTTCCAATAATTTTGAATAATTCCGTTTGATACTGCTTTAACAACTGAAAGAGGGCTATAAATCGAATATCTATCAGGTTCCGGCTCCTTTCCGGTTTCTTTTAAAGTCTTATAATTAGGATCCGGTGGAACTATATCACTGACATAATACCCATCATACCATTCTTTTATTTTCTCAAAATTTCTTCCGTATTCTACACATAAATCTTGCACTTCTTTTTCAGTAAAACCAGTATATGGAGCAAGCTGCATCGGAGTTATGATCGAGTATTCGTCGAACATATTTAACGCAGAATGCTTGCCATATTTTTTGATAGGAAGTATTCCCGTCATAT
>CADBMW010000094.1 GCA_902795855.1 uncultured Lachnospiraceae bacterium | reverse complement strand
ATGAAGTCAAAATACTATATGGAGATGATTGAAATAACTGGAAAGAAATATGATAATCTTCACAACGAGCTTCTGCAGTTTCTTGTTACAACAGGAATCGTGGGACTTATTTCCTTCCTGGGCTTTGTGATCAGTTCGTTCATTTATATTGGAAAGAGAATGAAAGCGGATCCGGTGGCTATAGGCTGTCTTGCTGCAGGTGTAGGATATTTTGCCCAGAGTATGGTTAATCTTAATCAGCCTATCACATCCCCTTACTTCTATGTAATACTTGCCACGGGAGTAGGATATATAAGGTATAAACAACAGGGATACGGTAAGTTTAAAGGATTGAAAGAAGAATTAGCAGAAGAAACTAAATGAATTATCAGATGATGATGACAATTCATTATTTCGGTGTTATAATGTTTTAGCATGTCGAAAAATTACTTAAATTATGAGGAGTTAGAATAATGCAGATTTATGAAGAATTACTGGAACGTGGGCTTATAGCTCAGGTTACCGATGAAGAAGGTGTCAGAGACCTTATAAATAACGGAAAGGCTACCTTTTACATAGGTTTTGATCCTACAGCAGACTCACTTCATGTAGGTCATTTCATGGCTCTCTGTCTTATGAAGAGACTTCAGATGGCAGGAAACAGACCTATAGCTCTCGTAGGTGGCGGTACCGGAATGATCGGTGATCCTTCAGGAAGAACCGACCTCAGAAAAATGATGACTACCGAGATGATCGACCATAACTGCGAATGCTTCAAGAAGCAGATGAGCCGTTTTATCGAATTCGGTGAGGGAAAAGCCATGATGGTAAATAACGCTGACTGGCTGAGAGACCTGAATTATATTGAGTTTATCCGTGATATCGGATCAATGTTCAAGGTAAATAACATGCTTCGCGCTGAGTGCTACAAGCAGAGACTTGCCAGCGAAGAGGGACTTACATTCCTTGAATTTAACTATATGCTTATGCAGAGCTATGACTTCCTTAAGCTCTATGAAGAATATGGATGTAATCTTGAGTTTGGTGGCGATGATCAGTGGTCAAATATGCTGGGTGGCCGCGAGCTTATCCGTAGAAAGCTTGGTAAGGAAGATGCACAGGCTATGACCATAACACTTCTTCTTAATTCAGAAGGAAAGAAGATGGGTAAGACTGCAAATGGTGCAGTATGGCTTGATCCTGAAAAAACTTCTCCATATGATTTCTATCAGTACTGGAGAAATGTGGATGATGCAGATGTTATAAACTGTATCAAGATGCTTACATTCCTTCCTCTTGAAGAGATTAAGGCTATGGAAAGCTGGGAAGGTGCTGAACTTAATAAGGCTAAGGAAATACTTGCTTATGAACTTACATCACTTGTTCATGGCGAAGAAGAAGCAAAGAAAGCTGAAACTGCTGCAAAGTCCATTTTCGGTGGCGGCGGTACAGAGAACATGCCTGAGACTGAGCTTTCAGACGAGGATTTCCAGGATGGAGAGATTACTCTTATAAATATCCTTTTCAAGGCGGGACTTGTTCCTACCAAGACTGAAGGAAGAAGAGCAATCGAACAGAATGGTGTTGCAGTAAATGGTGAGAAAGTAACTGACGTAAAAGCGTCATATTCAAAGGATGCATTTAAAGAAGAGTTTGTTGTAAAACGCGGAAAGAAGAATTTCCGTAAGATCGTGATCAAATAGGAGTGAGGTGCTGATATGTCACTTTTAGACAGACTGGATATTGTTAGAAAAAAACGGGATGTTGAACTGACCGGTTTTGAAGATAAGCCTGTAGATATCGATAAACAGCTGAATCTTTATACCAGAGAAGGACAGTTTTATGTTCTTCTTGCGGATGCTGATAACGAGGAAAGACTTGAGATAGAAAGAATGATCGACCAGACCGGCTGCTTCATTACATCTGTTTCCAGTGGAATGGAATGTATGATGGAAGTAACCAAGGATAAGTATGATTTGATACTTCTTGCAAGAACCATGCCGAGAATGGATGGAATTCAGACTCTTAGAAATATTAAGGGTAGTGATCAGAGTAAATGCAGGGATGCGAAGATATATATCATTCTTGATGAGAAGGTTGATGAGCCGGATATCTATTTTGAGAATGAGGGCTTCAATGGTATCATTCGTAAGCCTATCGATAAAGCAATACTTCAGAATGTCATAATCAGCCTTGTTCCAAATAAGATGCTTCCTGATGATGAAGATCTTATAGATGATATACGTGAGATTGCCGAGGATGCAGAAACTCTGAAGGGCTGTGATGTAAGACTTATAGAAGGTCTTAAGAACTTCAAGGGTGATATGGATGCATATATGAGATTCGCCGGCGAGTTCTGTGATGATTATGAAATAAGAAGCGCAGATATGCTGGATGACCTTTATTCCGGCAAAGCGGTTGGATACAGAGAAAAGGCCCGTGCTGAAAGAGAGGCTGCAAGAAAGCTGGGAGCTATCTATCTGGCAGACATTTTTGATGATCATGTAAATATGTCTAAGGATGACAGCCTTGATGTGGCAGAAGGAAACTGGCAGTCACTGATCACAGAATGGGAAAGTGTTATCACAGGCCTTTCTGAATGGCTTGGAAAAACTACCGAGGTTTCAAATTCTACAGATGTTCTGATTCTTAAGACAAATGGAATCAAGCTTTCAAAGAAGGATATAAAGGAAAGGGTTGAGGATATTCTTTCATCCCTTGAGCAGAATGAAGTAGAAGATGCTGAGATAAAGGTTGAAAGACTTGCTCAGTATGAACTTGAAGCAAATACCCGTCGTAAGATAGATCAGGTAAAGCATGCATTTGATAAAGAAAAACTTAATGTTGCAGTTGATATACTTAAAGGTATGTTATAAAAAATAAACGGAGCCACGGCTCCGTTTATTTTTTTGAGTCCTGTTTATTCATCCTCAGGACTGATTTTTGATTGACCTTTTTTCTTTCGTTTTTTAGTCTGTTCTTTGGATTTTACTTCCTTCTCCATGGACTGAATCTTAACCTTGTAGGTATTATGCTCTGCTACATAATCTGCAGGCATGGTTCTGAGTACATATTCGTAGAGGTCAACATTATATAAATCTGAAAGCAGCGCCAATGTTTCCGGCGATGGATGGGATTTGCCGCATTCAATGTTACTGTAGGCCTGTCTTGAAAGATGTATCATTTCAGATACATCCTGCTGAGTCAAATGGGCATTTTTCCGGAGCTTTCTCAGTATTTCCCCCCAGAATATCTTAAAAGCTGACTTTTCATTCATTTTTTGACACCTCACTTTTATATTTTTAAAACAGTTGCTGATCAGTTACTATTTGTTACACTATAAAGAATATGTTATAATCATTAAATTGAATGTCGCCCAGATGGGCGAATCGGAATACTAAACCAGGAAAGTGAGAGTAAAGTACGCTATGAGTAAAGCTGATGATATTTTTATTGCGATGTGTAACAGTATTATCAATGAAGGGATAAGCACTGAAGGCGAAAAGGTCAGACCTAAATGGCCTGATGGAAGCTATGCCTATACCATAAAGAAGTTTGGTGTAGTAAACAGATATAACCTGCAGGAGGAATTCCCTGCCATTACTCTCAGAAAAACATATATTAAATCTGCTGTTGATGAAATACTCTGGATATGGCAGAAGAAGTCAAATAACATTCATGACCTTAAGTCTCATATCTGGGATGAATGGGCTGATGAGAATGGTTCTATTGGAAAGGCCTATGGTTATCAGCTGGGAGTTAAACATCATTATAAAGAGGGGGATATGGATCAGGTTGACCGAGTTCTTTTTGATCTGAAAGAGAATCCCTATAGCCGAAGAATCATGACGAATATTTATGTTCATCAGGATCTGTCTGAGATGAATCTTTATCCCTGCGCATATAGTGTTACCTTCAATGTTACAGGTGAATATCTGAATGCTATCTTAAATCAGCGTTCTCAGGATGTGCTTGCGGCAGGTAACTGGAATGTGGTTCAGTATGCGGCCCTTCTGATGATGATCGCCCAGGTTACCGGATTTAAGCCGGGTGAGCTGGTTCATGTGATTTCGGATGCTCATATTTATGATAAACATATTCCTATTGTTAAGGAGCTTATTAAACGAGAGACTTATCCGGCTCCGAAGGTAACTCTGAATCCGGACGTAAAGGATTTTTATAAGTTCACTGTAGATGATTTTACTGTGGAAGATTATAAGACCGGGGAGCAGATAAAGGATATCCCTATTGCAATATAAGAATAGCTAAGAAATGGAGAATGATAATGAAACTGATCGCAGCTGTAGATAATAACTGGGCCATTGGATTTAAGGACAAGCTTCTTGTATCCATTCCCGAGGATATGAAACATTTTAGAAATGAAACAATGGGACATACAGTGGTTCTTGGTAGAAAAACCCTGGCCGGATTTCCAGGTGGACTGCCACTTAAGGGAAGAAAAAATATCATTCTCAGCAGGAGAGAAGATTTTGAAGCCAGAGGTGCTGAGATAGCTCATTCTGTGGAGGAGCTTTTTCAGATGCTGAAGGATGTGGACAGTGATGATATCTATGTTATAGGCGGCGGAAGCATCTATAATCTTCTGGAGCCTTACTGTGATGAGGCCATCATTACAAAGATAGATTATGCCTATCAGGCAGATACATATTTCCCTAATCTTGATGAGAAAAGTAACTGGGAAATAGCCGAAACCAGTGAGGAAATGACCTGCTTCAGCATAGAGTATCACTTTATGCTTTACAGGAATAAAAGCCCCCTGGAAATGCCCCTTTAAATTTGTGTCTTTTTCTTGAAATAAGTTAACGTAAAGGTTATAATAAAGGTTGTATTTTAAATAGGAGGGGTATTATAATGGCAGACATTATAGTCACAACAGGTTCCACAATTGAGGGGTATGGAATCACAGAGTATCTTGGATTTATATCCAGTCAGGCTATACTTGGATCGAACTTTATATCAGGTATTGCCGCAAACGTAGCCGATGTAGCCCGTAAGGATACTGCAAAGGTTGAACAGTGTCGTGAGGATGCTGAAAAGCAGCTTTTGAAGGCTGCTCAGAAGAGAGGCGCTGATGCTATCATAGGAATGAGAATGGCATATGCTCCATTTGAAGCAGGCTCATTCGGTATTATAGTTTCAGGAACAGCCGTAAAGATCAATAAGCATATCTTAATTAGTGATAATGTTCATAAGGAATTATTTGTCACAAATTATTATACACGTCTTGTCCCCAGACCAGTCAAGGTCGTTCTCGATGGGGATTCCAACAGGATCAATATGAAGCTTGTTTGTTATAATTATAATCATGAGGATATTCTTGCGATCAGAGCTGATGTTGAGTTTACAAATCTTTATGATGAGAGACTTGTTATAAAGAACGTAGACTTTGTATTCAGTGAGAATATAAATCTTTCTGTTATTGAATCTGATTATGTTCTCAGCAAGGTTGCTCCAAGTGATCTTAAGCTTCTTAAGGATGCAAAGATCATTCTTAATAAATATGCAACACCTCGTGGTGTTTATGCATGCAATGATGTTCCTGTAAATGTAACTCTCAGCAGCAGAAGACTTCAGGCTCTTAAAGACAAGCGTGGTATAGATGCAGTTGAGAAATACAGAACAGATGGAATGATCTGGACCTGTAACTGCGGACATGTCAATGAAGCCGGATCTGAGGAATGTATCGTTTGCGGACGTAAGCAGAAGGATATCATGACAAAGACCACCTTCAATTATGAAGAGATGGTTGACCGCATGAAAGAGAAAGAATATGTAGTTGAGATTAAAGATGTACTGATGCAGTACATTAAAGATATAGATTCAGGAGTAAGACTGGAACTCCTGGAGATTATGGAATCCGGTCTGCAGTATGAGAAGACCAGAGGAAATATGAAAGAGACGGTTATCGAGAAGGTTGAGAAAGTCTTCGAGGATGCGTCTATAGACGAATAATATTTAGAGGTGATCTACTTGAGTAACGGCCTGAGTATGACTAGCGTAAACAAAATAAAAGAGTTGGCTGAGGCTCATGAATATGAGTTGGCGGTTGGTATTCTGGATTCTCAGAATCTTGAAAAGTCACTAAATCCACAGTTTCTCAGAGTGTGCGGCGAGATATATGAAAATGTCGGAAGACTGAAAGAAGCAAGATATTATTATGTTAAAGCACATTCCATGGCTCCCGAAGCAACAAGGATTATATACTCACTGATTAATTATTATCTTAAGGTTGGATATTTTGATCTGGCTGAAAGGTATTTTGAAGAGTATGTATTTTACAGCAGCGGAGCTGAAAGAGAACTGATTAACATTAAGTATGTCATGAAAAAGGCTAAGAAGCCTGATCTTGAAAAGCTTTATGATATGATCTATCCATATTACAGAGATAATATGGATATTGAATGGAGCTATGAACTCCTGATACTTTCAAGACTGATAGACAAACCGGATATTGATGTTATAGCCAGTGATTACAAGGCAACTTTTAAGACCAGTCCTTATCTGTCGCTTATTGACAGTGCCACAAAGGAAAAGATGGTGGCCTGGGACAGCTTCTTTATTTATGCAGAGGAGGAGGCTGAGGATAATAAGCCTGAGGATGAGGCGGCTCGTGAGCTTGAAAAAGAGCAGCTTGAAAAAGATTATTACAGCATGAATCCACCTGAAGAAGGAGAGGCAGTCATTACCTCCATGACAGGTGAAAAGGAAGAGGCTGAGAAAGAGAAGAAATCTCTTGATTCTGTAGAAAAGGGACTTAAGAGCTTTATCAAAAAGAAGTTCAAAAAGAAACCTGCAGAAGAGGGAGAGGAAGCTGAAGAAACATCCGAAGATTCAGCAGAAGCAAAAGAATCTGAAGAAGCCGGTAATACGGTAGATGCTGAAAAGTCAGAGGATAATAAAGATGATTCCAAAGCTGATTCAGCTGAGGATAACACAAAAACTAAGGATGATGCAAAATCAGGAGAGACTGGTAAGTCTGATGAAAAACCTGCTTCAGAAGCAAAGAATGCTGATAAAGCTGAGGCAGAGCAGACAGATGGAAAGACCTCTGAGGAATCTTCTGCTGAAGATAATGAATCCGAGGAACCGGGTTACAAGTTCCGTGATTTTGTAACATATAATTACGATGATGGATTTGCTCCTGAGTCAGATACTATAGCCGGACTTAGTGAAGTGGACTTCGAGTTTGATGACGATGAAGATGATAATATCTTCAAGGATTTCGCAAAGTTCCAGGAGAACATTCCGGTTTACAAAGAACCAGAGCCGGTTAAGTATGAAGAACCAGAACCGGTTAAGTTTGAAGAACCTGAACCGGTTGAATACGAGGAACCGGAACCAGAGCCAGTGGTTGAGTCGGAACCTGAACCTGAAGCTGAGACAGTTCAGGAACAGATTGAAGAACCAGAGCCATTTATGGAGATAAAGCCTGAGGAAGAACCGTTCAAGGAGATAGAACCAGAGGATGAGCTTATCACTGATCTTGATCCTGATACTGAGGTGATTACAGAGGCTGAATCCGCTGCTGATGCATTTACGGAAATTGAACCTGAGGCTGTCACTGATTCAGAATTTATAGATGATTATATTTCTACTGTGGATATATCGGATGATGAATTCGTACCTGAGGTAGAAGAGGATATACCGGAGATGGAGGAAGAAGAGGAAGCTTCCATATTCGACGGAGTACCTGAACCTACGATGGCTGAAGAGCCTGAACAGATTGTAGAATCTGAAGAGGCTGTAGTACCTGAAGTGGGATTTGAAACGATTACAGAACCAGAATCTGCAAACTATGCAGAAGCTGAACCTGAAATGGAAGCTGAAGTGGTTTCGGAACCAGAACCTGTAAATTTTGCAGAAGCTGAGTCAGAACTGGAAGAAGCTCCAGAACCTGAAGCGGTTCCAGAACCTGAAGCAGTTTCAGAACCTGAACAGGAGCTTGAAGCAATTACGGAATCTGAACTGGTTGCAGAAGCTGAACCTGAAATGGATCAGGTGGCTACATTTGGTTCAGAGGTTGAGGATAATATTCCTGATATTGAAGATGAGGAAGAAGTAGTTCCTGTATTTAATGAACCGGAGCCTGAACTGGAAGCAGTTCCAGAACAAGAACCGGAAATTGAACCGGCTGCAGAACCTGAATTTGAAACAGTTTCAGAACCAGAGCCGGAACCTGTAAGTTATACAGAACCATCTTATATGAAGTCCGATCTTCCTGTAATGGATTTTGGCAGCTTCAGTCAGGATCTCTTCCCTAATCTTAATAAAGAGGAAGAGAAAAAAGTTGATAACAAGTTTGATCAGGTTATCAATAGTGAGAAACAAAAGCTTAATGAGGGGTTAAAAGAAGAAGAGGCCAAGCTTAAGGAGGCTGAAGCACTTCTTGCATCATTAGGAATTAAACTATAAATTATTTAATTAAGGTATAGAATTATTAAGGAGGTAGTGGCAACGTGGCTGTAGATCAAAGAGAGGCGCTGATAGCTGCTGTTCGTGCACAGGTTGAGAAAGAACGTGCAGAAAAGCAAAAGAAGCTCGAGAGAGAGCAGGAAGCTATGGCTTTATCAAAGAAATCCGGGGATAAGAAAAAAGAGACTGAAAAGAAACAGTATAAGACTCTTTCACCGGAGGAACTTGCCAAGATTGAGGAAAAGAAGCGTAGAAAGAGAGCTGAAGAACTTGGTATTGATCTTGATGAGAAGAAGAATGATGAACCTGAGTTAAATGCCGGTGAGACATCAGAAGGTCTTGGCGGAGGTCTTGGGGGAGGCCTTGGCAGTACTGAATCCACCGGAGGACTTGGAAGTACTCCATCAGGTGGTCTCGGAAGTACAGAGGGAGGACTTGGAAGTACTCCATCGGGTGGTCTTGGACTTAATCTTCAGACAGATGAACCTAAGGTTAAGGTTGTTGATGGTGGAGCTGATGATAAATACTCCTTCTCACCGGACGGCACTAAGACCGTAAGTGAAGATAACGGATGGATATCTGATAAGAAGGATGCATTTAAAGATGATTCAGATGATATTGACAGCATCATTCCAGATAGAAAGACTCCTACAAATGATGTTGACAGTATGTATGATATAGATGATGATGACGATGATTCACCATTTGCTACCCAGACATCACAGATTGATGGATTCCAGGATGTAAATACCGAAGCTGAAAAGAAGAAGGAAAAGCAGGAAGGTCCTGAAGAAAATCATGATAAATCCAGCATGCTTGAAGAAGAGCTTAAGGAAGAAAAAGCTCGTAAGAAGAAAATGTCAAGCGGCATAGATGATCAGGAAAGAAGACTTGCTGCAGCGAGAGAAAAGGCTGCTGCACGTAAGAAGGCAGAAGATGTTGCCAAGAAGGCTGCTGAGGATGCTGAGAGAAAGGCAAAAGAAGAGGCTGAGGCAGCTGCAGAAGCAAGACGTAAGGCTGATGAGGAATCAAAGGCTAAGGCAGAAGAATTAGCTGCAAGAAAGGCTGAAGAGGCTGCTAAGAAAGCTGCTGAAGAAGCAGAGAAGAGACGTAAGCTTGAGGAACAGCGTAAAGCTGCTGCTGATGAAGCTCGTAAGGCAGCTGCAAAGGCTCAGAGAGAAAAATATAAAGAGGAAGCTGAGAAGGAACTTCAGGAAGCAAAGGATGCTGAGGCTGCAATACTTAAGGAAATCGAGGAACTTGAAAAGGCTTCCGGTGAAGAAGTAAAGGTTGAAGAATCTGCTGAAGAAAAGAGTCTTCTTGAAAAGCTTACAAATTCAGAAAAGAAAAAGAAGGAGCTGGAAGAAGCTGTAGAAGCAGCGAAGAAAGCTCTTGAAGATGCTAAGGCTAAGAAAGAAAAGGCTCAGGCTGATGTAAAGGCTAAAGAAGAGTCAATCGCAGCTGTTAAGGCTGAAATAGATGATATAGTTGCTAAGGCTGATGAAAAGAAGGCTGAAGCAAAGGCTAAATTAGAAGAAGGAATTGGCGATATCGTAACCAGAATCCTCGGTGAAGCAAGAAGTGCTGCTGAGCTTCTTGGAGACAAGAAGAAGAAGGAAGAGGATGAACGAGTTGCCAAGGAAGCATCTGCAAAAGAAGCTGATGATGAGAAGAAATTTGCAGATGAAGAGACTGCAGTTAGAGGAGAAGTTGAAGCTGCTGAACTCAGAGTTAAAGAAGCTGAGGATAAGGTGGCTGATATTGAGCAGAGTGTTACATCTCTTAAAAAGGCAGCAGAAGATGCTAAATATGATATAGAAAATGCTGAAGTAGATGTTAAGGATGCTCAGGAAGATGTTAAGGCTGCTGAAGCTGATGTAGAGCTTGCTAAGGCTGAAGTTGTTGGTGCAGAGGGCGATGTTGCTGAAGCTGACAATGATGTTAAAGAAGCTGAGAAGGCTCTTGAAGCTGCTAAGCAGAGAAAAGGTCTTGCAGAGAAAGAACTTCAGAAGGCAAAGAACAAAGTTACTGAGATGGAAGACAAGGTTAAGGAAGCTCAGAACTTTGTAGAAGAAGTTAAGAAGACTGTTGATGAAAAGCGTAAAGCTGCTAAGGATGCTGAGTCAAAGATTGGCGATGTTGCTGCAACCATTGATGCAGCAAAGGCTGAAGTAGATAAGAGAAAAGAAAATCTCAAGTCTGTTGTTGCCAAGTTTGATGAAATCGATGCAAAACGCCAGCAGGCCGTTAAGGATAGAGCTGCTGCTCTTGAAGAAGCAAAGGAGCAGGCTAAGGCTAATGTTGCTGCATTTATAAGTGAAACAGTAAACAAGGCTAAAGGAGAGGCTGATAAGAAGGCTAAGGCTGAGATTCAGAAGGATATTGATGCTAAATATGCTGAGATTGATGCTGAAACAGAATCAGGCAAGGCTGATGTAAATAAGCGTGTTAAAGATGAGGAAGCAGCTAAGGCTCAGCTTGTTAAGGCTGTAGATGATGCTGATAAGGGAATCAAAGACGCTGAAAATGGTATTAAGGCAGCTGAGAAGAATGTAGCTGATGAAGATAAGGCTATTAAGACTATTGAAAAGGATATAGAGGCTGCAAAGGCTAAGGCTAAGAAGGAAGCAGAAGAAAAGAGCAAGGCTTCCAAGGGTTCAGTAGACGAAGCTAAGAAGAAACTTGAAGAAGCAAAGAAGAAGGTTAAAGAAGCAGAAGAAAAGGTTAAATCTGTAGACAGTATGGATATTGACCTTACAAAGGTTGCTCCTGGTGCTAAACTTCCTCTTGCTGCTAATTATCTTGAGAAGTATCTTGAGATTGAAGCATCTTCAGATGAAATAGTTGATACCTTCAATGATATAGCAGCTAACATGGAAGAGACTATAAGATCAAGAAATATAGTTATTCTTGGTCAGTATGGTTTCGGATCAGTATGTGTTGGTGAGGACTTTGCAAGAAGCTTCTATGATATGGGTATCTGCAGTGCTAAGACTATAGCTAAGATTAAGGCTCAGGCGCTTAATAAGGTTAGTCTGGCAGCTCTTGATAAGCTTAAGGGCGGATGCCTCGTAGTTGAGAATGCAGGTCTTGTAAAACCTGAAAAACTTATAGAGGTTATAAATCTTTCTGCTAAGGATCAGAAGGACTTCGTAGTTATCCTTACAGGTGAGATCGATTCAATTTCCAGACTCTTTGAGAATACAGCTGAAGTACTTTCAGAGTTTGAGTACCTTATTGATATGACAAAGATCACTAAGGAAGACATGACCAAGGTTGGTATGAAGTACATCGCAAACAGAGGCTTCAAGGCTACAGCTGAGGTTAAGAATAAGCTTGATAGTATCATAATGGGTATGGAAACAGGTAACCTTGACAGACTCTTAGGTGAAATTGAGAAGGCTCTTGAAAAGGCTGCCAAGAGAGATGCTGATAAAAAGAAAGTAATACCTGATGATTTCTAAAAGATATCATTTATAATGAAGAAAACAGAGTGCCAGTGTTTATTGCACTGGCATTCTGATTGATTAAAGCTTGTACCGATTTTTCGGTGCAGATTTGGAGAGTTTATGTATCGTATAGACATGGGAATAGATCTGGGTACTTCCAAGGTCTGTATTTATATGCGCGACAAAGGTATAGTGATAAACCAGCCGGCTGTGCTTGCCTATGAGCGTAAAGAAAAAAGAATCATTGCAGTTGGTTCCAAAGCGCGAAAAATGCTGGGTAAGACAACGGATCAGATAATTGTTGAAAAGCCTATGAAGCATGGCGTTATTTCTGAATATGCCATAGCTGAAAGAATGATTAAGGCATTTATCAAGAATGCCCTCAAGAAAAGAAGGCTTTTTGGAAGACCTAATGTATGTGTTACGGTTCCACAGGGTATAACCGAAGTTGAAAGACGTGCGGTTGAGGATGCCATAGTTAAAACCGGAGCCAGAGAGATATTTCTTCTTGAGTCACCTATAGCTGCGGCTCTTGGTACCGGAGTGGACATCATGGAAACCACCGGTCATATGATAGTTGATATAGGTGGTGGCACCACCGAGATTGCTATCATTTCTGCCGGAGATATAGCCCATGGAGTTTCACTGAAAATCGGCGGAGATGATTTTACCGAAGCTCTGGCCAGATATGTTAGAAGAAAATACAATGTGGAAATGGGTGAACTTAGTGCTGAGGACGCCAAAATCGAAATTGCAGGTGTCTACCCTAGAAAGATAGATTCTTCATATGAAATAAAAGGAAAAAGTCAGATAAATGGTCTTCCGGTAAGACTTGATCTGGGAGCTAATGAGACCATAGAAGCTTTTGAGGAACTGACTACCCAGATAATCGATGGAATCATCGGAGTTCTGGAAAAAGCCGATACTGAATTGATAGCAGATGTAGGCAAGGAAGGAATTCTTCTTTCCGGAGGCGGAAGCATGATATATGGTATGGATTCGCTGATTTCCGCTAAAACAGGAGTTAAAGTTTCTCTTGCAGATGAGCCTGACAGTGTGGTTGCGGCCGGTGCCGGAATGGCTGGTGAGTATATCATGGTTCAGGACGAGGAAAGCAAAAAATAACATTTATAATGACTTTTATTATGTAAAAGAGGCAATTATTTCCATATATTGCCTCTTTTTTTGATACTTTTTTTGTTTGAATAGATATTGCTATACAAATAAACTTATGTTATAGTAGAAAAGCATGTTTAGATTTAGGAATGGAGGAATTGTCTATGTCAAAAAAAGTCGTTTTAGCAGGTGCATGTCGTACAGCAATTGGTACAATGGGAGGATCTCTTAGTTCAACTCCTGTTGCTGACCTTGGATCTATTGTTATTAAGGAAGCTCTTAACAGAGCAGGTGTCCCAGCTGATCAGGTTGATCATGTATATATGGGATGTGTTATTCAGGCAGGACAGGGTCAGAATGTTGCTCGTCAGGCTGCTATAAAGGCCGGCCTTCCTGTTGAGTGTCCAGCAGTTACAATCAATGTTGTCTGCGGTTCAGGACTTAATGCAGTTAATATGGCTGCACAGATGATTCAGGCTGGAGATGCTGACATCGTTGTTGCAGGTGGTAT
>CADBMW010000093.1 GCA_902795855.1 uncultured Lachnospiraceae bacterium | reverse complement strand
CATATTTTTTGATAGGAAGTATTCCCGTCATATATGCCAGTGCTACATATTCCTGATCTTTAAGCCAGTCTCTAAGAAAATCCAGATATATCTTCTGTCCTTCAATATCTTCCTTTCTCTCCCTAAAAACAGCATCCCACTCATCAATTACAATCACAAACTGTGCTCCGGTATCAGCATAAACATCTTCCATTGTTTGCATTATATCATCAGCATTGTCATCAAAATAATCCACATCCGGATATGCATTTTTTATATCTCTTATAACACTTCTCTGCAATTTAGAAAGGGCCTCTTCGACAGAGATATTTCTTTTTAAAAATCTGGTCATTACTATTCTTATCACATCAAAATGATGTAAATACTTATCCCATCCCTGATGCTTTGCAAGAGCTGTTGCGGAGAATATAGAGGTTTCTGAGTTTTTCTCCTCAGAATCACTTTCTATTACCTTTCCATAATAAGCACAAAGCATATTTGCAGCCACAGACTTACCAAATCGACGTGGCCTGGATACACTGACATAACTTTGCTCTGTATTTACTATGGAATTTAGATACAGTATCATCTCTGTCTTATCCACATATATCTCGGAATTGAGAATTTTATTAAATTTTAAACATCCCGGATTAAGATAATTTCCCATAAGAACCTCCTGAATCATGCAAATATAAATGCACTATCCACATTTTAACACTTTAATATGAATAGTGCATTAGCATTTTGTTTACGTTGTTAATGATTATTATTTGATCTTAAACTTAATAGTTATAACGTTACCATTATTGTCAGTTACCTTGAGTGTATTCCACTTACCCTTCTTCTTGAGCTTCTTCTTGTATGATTTAAGTTTCAAGGTAAGGTTTGTCTTTCCAGACTTAATCTTTATTACCTTACCATTCAGAGTAATCTTCTTTATCTTGTCTTTATCTTTGATTTTAATCTTTGAAGAAGCTTTAACCTTTGCATTATTTTTTATACTAAAGGTAGTCTTATTATCTTTAATCTCAGCAGGTGATATTGTCGGTGGAACTGTCGATGCTACTGCTGATTCGGTTGTTGGATTTGCCGCTGGGACCGTTATTGGGTCACTTATCGGTATTACGGCTGGTTGCGTATCTGAATCATTTTCTTTTTCAGTTTTTTCTTCACTTGAATCTTCAGGTTCATCCGGATCACCAGCCTCAGTTTTTGAATAGATCTTATACTCTAATGGAATATCATTTCCATCCTCATCAATAAGTTTACACTCTTTATCATACTTAACTTCAAATGTTTCCCATTTTGATATGCTAATGTCCTTTTTGCTATATTCTATTACATTATTATCATCTTCTGAAAAAGCACTAACATCCATCGAACCATCATCAGTAGCAATTATTTTTATAGTATAATCTTCTTCAACATTAATATTTTTTATAACTTCACCATTTTCCTCAACCGCAAAGAAATATCCATAATCTGTTACAAGTGGCTCGTCCATTGCATCTTCAATTTCCAAGACAAATTGATCATTCTCGTCAAAAATTTGAACTTTAGTAGGACATGCGACTGTTACAGATTTTAATTTTTTCCATTTCTGCCAGTCTTGAATTCTAGTAACAGAATAATCTATTTTCCTTCCATTGTTATTTACAATAATACGTTTAGCAACATCGAAGCTATTTATTCCGATACCGTCATCTCTACGCTTATCTATTTTAACTGAATTACTTCCATTTATTCTGACATATACAAAATCTGAATCAGTTGTATCGATAGTAATCGTATCATCATCGCAACCATTCATTATCAATGTATCATTACCAGACATGTCGTAAATAGTATCTATTCCCTGTCCATTCCAGTAGACATATGTATCCGAACCGGAACCACCAAAAAGCTCATCATCTCCAGGCCCACCAACCAACACATCATCTCCATAATATCCATAAAGAGTATCATTACCATCTCCACCATATATAACATCTGTGTGCATAGACTTTTGCAAAGTAGTAGACAAGAATTGTGGTGTGCTATTTCCTAAATACAATGTCCCTGCAGGAAAAGCAAGATTTGCAACAGTTATAGATGCTGTTACAGGATTCAACAATGATAATGCAGCAAGCGCTGGAATGACCGGTATTCTGTTCATATCCTTTACTAAAGTGTCTCCAGATTCAAACTCATGTACTTTTTTTACGTCAGATAACACAAGCTTATCGTTGGAATAGTTAGTAATTGCCCATCTTTCATGTGCACTTTGTGGCCAAACATCTGAATGTCCATCTGTTAACAGAGTGTAGTTTTTTACATATAAAT
>CADBMW010000092.1 GCA_902795855.1 uncultured Lachnospiraceae bacterium | reverse complement strand
GAGCGATGAAGGAATTAGTTGAACTTATTGCAAAATCTCTTGTCGATAATCCTGATGGAGTGGTTGTTAAAGAAACTGAAGATGAAGAAAGTGTGACACTTGAGCTCACTGTTGCACCCGAAGATATGGGTAAAGTAATAGGTAAAGGCGGAAGAATAGCTAAGGCTATCAGAACAGTTGTCAAGGCTGCTGCATCTAAGGGTGACAAAAAGGTTGTTGTAGATATCAGATAATTACATGAGGTCGTGATTTCACGACCTCTAATTATTTAAAATCGGGGGCCGTATATGGAAGATTATCTTAGAATCGGAGTTCTGACATCGCCTCATGGCGTAAAGGGCGAGGTAAGTTTATATCCTACAAGTGACGATCTGGAACGCTTCAGAGAACTGGACAAAGTCTATTTTGACCTGAAGGAAGGAAAGAAGGAATTTACCGTCACTGGATGTAAATACAAAAAGAATATGCCTGTTCTCAAATTTGAAGAAATAAATGACAGAGATGAGATCGAAAAGTACAGAGGCGTAGATGTTTATGTTCTCCGTGAAGATGCCATTCCTCTTGAGGAAGGGGAATACTATCTTGCTGACATCATTGGTTTTGATGTGATCAGTGATGGAAATGTCATCGGAAAGCTGACGGATTATTTTGAAAATGCAGCTGATCAGACAATATTTGTGGTAACCTGCGATGATGGTAGTGAAAAATATATTCCTGACGTGGAAGAATTCGTCAAGGAAGTAGATATAGAAGAAGAAAAGGTTTATGTTAAACTGATAAAGGGTATGTAGATATGAATTATCATGTAATGACGCTTTTTCCGGAAATGATTGAGACTACCCTTGGGTATAGCATAACCGGAAGAGCCATGGCTAAGGGAGTTATAGAGCTGGATGCGGTAAACATCAGAGATTATTCCCAAAACAAAACTAAACATGTTGATGATTATATCTATGGTGGTGGAAGTGGTATGCTGATGCAGGCAGAACCTGTATGGCTCTGCTATAAGGATATAATAAAAAAGATTGGCAGATCAAATGTCAGAACCCTTTACATGTCTCCACAGGGCAGAACCTTTGATCAGTCTATGGCAAAGGCCCTTTCTCATAATGATGATATCATTTTTCTTTGTGGTCATTATGAAGGGATTGATGAAAGAGCTATAGAGCTGATAAATCCTGTGCATATTTCATTGGGAGATTTTATACTTACGGGAGGTGAGCTGGCTTCCATAGTTATGATGGATGCCATAACCAGGCTGATTCCTGGGGCACTTGGAAGTGATGACAGTGCCACCTACGAAACCTTTTACAACGGGTTGTTGGAATATCCTCAATATACCAGACCGCCTGTTTATGAAGGCCTTAAGGTTCCGGATGTACTGCTTTCCGGAAACCATAAGCTGATTGAAAAATGGCGTTTGGAGAAGTCCCTTGAAAGGACTAAGGAACTGCGTCCTGACTTATACAAAAAACATCATTCACAATTCGGCGATATTATGGTAGAATAGGAAAGTAATTTATCAATAATGAGAGGTAATATTTATGAAAAAGAGAATACTTGCTACACTTGTTTCTGTAATGATGATACTTGCTGTTGTAGGCTGCGGAAAGAAAGAAGCAGCTCTTGAGATAGAGGAGGGAGCATCAGTTCCACAGGAGATAGTTCAGATGGTCAATACAGACCTTCCTTCTATTTCTGCTGAAAGAGATGAGGCTGTAAGCATTTATAATAAGTATTTCCAGGAGGGCGCAGAGCTTGATTCAGAAACCTGGAGAGCTCAGCTTGAGGATGAGGCACTTGTTAAATATGATGCTTACCTTGTTAAGCTTGAAGGTCTCATGTATACAAATTCAGAAGTAGTTAATCTTAAGAATCTCTTTGTAAAATCTGCAAATAGCCAGAGAGAGGCTATCAGCTATGTAGTAGAGGCAGTAAGAGATATCGATACAGCTAAGCTTGACCTTGCTCAGCAGTCTATAGATGATTCCAAGACATATATGTCTATGTATGAGGATGAGCTTAAGAGTCTGTGTGAGAAATACAATATAGAAGTAGTTGGAAGCTTTGGTTCCTATGATGCTTCAGCTACTGATGCATCAGCTTCTGACGCTGAATAAACTAAAATAGATGCGAGTCTTTTCGGAGACTCGCATTATCTTTAAAATCTGGGAGGTTTATATTATGGGTGATGTAAAAATTCTGGTGGTT
This sequence comes from uncultured Lachnospiraceae bacterium, assembly GCA_902795855.1. GTDB lineage: Bacteria > Bacillota > Clostridia > Lachnospirales > Lachnospiraceae > Eubacterium_Q. Next base: position 9,780 of record CADBMW010000092.1, on the reverse strand, counting down.
GATGACGAAGAAAGAATGAGAAAGCTGGTAAGAGACTTTCTTGTAAAGCATGGATATATTGTGGTTGAAGCGGCCAATGGAGAGGAGGCTTACAATATTTTTACTTCCTCAAATGACATTTCTCTTATAATCATGGATATTATGATGCCAAAGATGAATGGTTATGAAACCAGTGAGGAAATAAGAAAGCTTTCGGATGTTCCGATTATACTTCTTACTGCTAAATCTGAGGAGAAGGATGAGCTGAAGGGATTTGAGATTGGCGTGGATGAGTATATAACAAAACCTTTCAATCCAAATATCCTTGTTGCCAGAGTTGAAGCTATACTCAGAAGAACTTCCGGTGAGTCAGGGGACAATACCCTTTCTGCTGGCGGAGTTGTGCTGGATAAAAATGGTCATACCGTAACTGTGGATGGCCAGGTCATCGATCTTTCCTTTAAGGAATTTGAACTTCTGGAATATTTCATGCAGAATCAGGGAAGAGCCCTTTCCAGAGAGAATATTCTCAACAGAGTATGGAATTATGATTATTATGGTGATGCAAGAACTATAGACACTCATGTAAAGAAACTTCGTGCCAAGATGGGAGATAAGGGAAAATACATTTCAACTATCTGGGCAGTAGGATATAAGTTTGAGGTTAAGGACTGATATAGGAGTGATTAAATGTTTAGAATTTCACATTCTATCAGACTTAAGATTGCTATTATAGTATTTCTGTCCACGGTGCTTACAATAGTTATTTCCTGGTCCATCAGTACCCATTTCATAGAACAGTTCTATGTTACTCATACAACGAATTCATTGATAAAGACCTACAAATCCTGTAATGAGTTTTTCATGATTGAGGGAAATGTCAGGGCTTTGGAAGAGGAAGAGATTATAAGTCTGTATGGCTATGTAGATAACCCTGTAAGTGCTTCCATATATGTAATAGATCCTGAGGATTTCAGGGTATTTACCTCAGTCAAGCTGAATGAAAAAACTGCCATTGGTATTCAGGCTCTGATTCAGTCTTATGATATGTCGGAGTTCTATAATTCCGAAACTAAGTATAAGATAGTCAAAAATAAAGTCCAGCCCAGTGAAGCGAATGATTATAAGGGTGGAAGCTTTTATGATCTGATAGGTGTTCTGGATAATGGCTTCAGTATTATACTGAGAGCTCCTGTTGAGTCTTCCAATGAGAGCAGCTTGTTTATGGCCAGATTATTTATGAGCATTTCTGCAGGAATACTTCTTATAGAGATTCTGATAGTTTTATATGTTTCAAATATGTTCTCAAGACCTATCATTGAGATGTCAAGAGTTGCTAAAAGAATGTCTTCTCTTGATTTCAGTGCCAAAATAAATGTTCGAAGCCACGATGAGATAGGAACTCTTGGAGAAAGTATGAATGAGCTTTCCGGCAAGCTGGAGGATTCTATCCGGGAGCTTAAGAATGCCAATCTTGAGCTTTCAAATGATATCCGTGAGAAAGAACATATAGAGGAAATGAGATCGGAATTCCTGTCTCATGTGTCTCATGAACTTAAGACACCGCTGGCTATTATTCAGGGCTATGCAGAGGGAATCAAATCCGGTGTTGCTGATGATCCGGAAACGATGCAGTATTACTGCGACGTTATATCTGATGAAGCATCCAAAATGAATGCGCTGGTTATGAAGCTCATAAATCTGAATCAGCTGGAAACGGGTGATGACATTTCCATCGAGCATTTCGATGTGACAGCTCTGATAAGTGAAACCATAAAGAATTCATCCATACTTCTTCAGGATACCAGGACTAGCATAACCTTTGATGAGACAGAGCCGGAATATGTATGGGCTGACAGCTTCATGATTGAAGAGGTTATAACAAACTATCTGTCAAATGCTATTCATCATGTTAGTGATGATGGAGATATCCGTGTTTGGTATGAGAAGAAGGACGGTGTTCTCAGAGTAAACGTTTATAATGATGGCAACAATATATCTGATGAGGATCTGGAAAAAATCTTTATTAAATTCTACAAAACCGATCCTGCCAGAACCAGAGAATATGGGGGCTCCGGAATTGGTCTTTCCATTGTGGCGGCTATTATGCATGCACATAATAAAGACTTCGGCGTTTATAATACTGAGGGCGGAGTTGTATTCTACTTTGAACTGGATATTGTCAATGATGTATAAAAGCATTTTTGAACTATGATATCCAAAATCTTGTTTTTTTAATATATAAATTGACTTTTTGATATATTTTAATTATATTAGTGTTATATAGTTTTATTTACAAAGAAATAAGGGAGGGTATAAAAGTGAAGACTAACGTTTATGTTGAATTTTACGGCGAGCAGATCAACCAGGCTGATATCATTGCAGAGGCAAAAAAAATCTGGATTGATTCAGGAAAAAAGGAGGCTGATCTGAATAAGATCGAAGTTTATATCAAACCTGAAGATGACAGAGTTTATTATGTATTTAACGGTGATGAAAGTGGTTCATTCCCTATCATCAATACACAGAATGATTTCTAAAAAAATCTAAAGGTAAAAGAAGAAATGGAGAGCTTTCTCCATTTTCTTCTTTTTTAGAGAGGCAATACTATGATATCTATTATTGATTATGATGCCGGAAATATTAAAAGCGTTGAGAAAGCGCTGAATTTTCTGGGCGAGGAAGCAATTATAACAAGTGACAGAGATACAATACTGGCAAGTGACGGAGTTATTCTCCCGGGAGTCGGAGCCTTCGGTGATGCCATGGAGAAGCTGAATAAAAGAAAGCTTCCACAGGTTATCTATGATTATGTAGATTCAGGAAGACCATTTCTGGGAATATGTCTTGGATTACAGCTTTTCTTCAAGGAAAGCGAAGAATCTCCCGGCGCTGCAGGGCTTGGACTTCTTGACGGAACTATAACTAAGATTCCTGTTCTTTCTGATTCGGGAGAAAGCTTTAAGGTTCCTCAAATTGGATGGAATGATATAAAGATAAATCCTGACAGCAGGCTTTTGAAGGGGCTTCCGGATAATCCCTATGTATATTTTGTCCATTCCTTTTATCTCCACGCTGCTGATAGAAATGATGTGGCTGCAACCACCCAGTATAATGTAGCTATCGATGCTGCCGTGGAAAAGGGAAATATCATGGCTACTCAGTTTCATCCTGAGAAAAGCTCTGATGCAGGACTTAAGATACTTACGAATTTTATAGAAATGTCAAAAATAAAGGGTTAAAACTATGCATACAAAAAGAATTATTCCTTGCCTTGATGTTAAGGATGGAAGAGTTGTAAAAGGCGTCAATTTTGTTGACCTTATAGATGCCGGAGATCCTGTGGAATGTGGAAAGGCTTATGATAAAGCCGGAGCTGATGAGCTGGTATTTCTGGATATAACTGCATCCTCAGATAAAAGAGAAATAGTTACGGATATGGTTCGTAAAGTAGCTGAAACCGTGTTTATTCCATTTACGGTAGGCGGTGGTATCAGAACCATTGAAGATTTCAGAGCCATTCTTAGAGAGGGAGCTGATAAGATATCCGTTAATTCTGCAGCTATAGATAATCCTACACTTATAAGTGAGGCGGCTGATAAGTTTGGAAGCCAGTGTGTTGTCCTTGCCATAGATGCAAGACGTAGAAGAGTGGGAAAGGCTGCTGATCCATCCCTCAGTTATTCTGAAAGTATTAAGATAAATGATGAATGGACACCTAAGGACGGCTGGACAGTTTATAAGAACGGCGGCCGTATTGATATGGGAATAGATGCCATAGAGTGGGCTGTGAAGGCTGTAGAAATGGGAGCCGGTGAAATCCTGCTTACAAGTATGGATGCAGATGGTACTAAAGCCGGTTATGATATAGAGCTTACCCGTGCCATAGCTGAGGCGGTAAATGTTCCTGTTATAGCTTCAGGTGGTGCCGGAACATTGGAGCACTTCGAGGATGCTCTTACAGAGGGAAAAGCTGATGCAGCACTGGCGGCATCATTATTCCACTTCAAAGAGCTGGAAATCAATGAAGTTAAAAGATATCTCAGATCAAAGGATATAAGTGTCAGATTATGATAAAGTTTAGTGAAGACAGGCTTTCTGTTGCAGAATACCTGAATCTCAGAGCTTCTGTGGGCTGGAAGACTCTTTCTGAAAGACAGGCAGAGCTTGCGCTGGAAAACTGTATATATATTATTTCAGCCTATGATGAAGATGAAAAGGGCGTAAGAAAGCTTATAGGTATGGGAAGGATAGTTGGTGACGGAGCTGTCATCTGTTATATCCAGGATCTTATAGTGCTTCCTGAATATCACGGAAGAGGTGTGGGATCAGCTCTTATAAAGCATCTGACGAATTATGTTAAAAGTCTTTCAGCTGAAGGCGAAGAGATGATGTTTGCTCTGATGTGCGCCAAGGGGCGTGAAAAGTTTTATGAAAAGCGTGGATTCATTGCAAGACCTACGGAAAACCTGGGTCCCGGGATGATCATGTACCTGAAGAACTAAAAATAGCTGCATCTGTTTTACCTGATATTGGGTATACAGATGCAGCTTTCTTTCTTTTTACATTGTAGTAGGAAACTGTGTTTCCTGTTTGTTACTAATTTGAATTCTCCATATTCTCACGGGCAGCAGCAAGCATGAGCTTGATTCTGTTGACCTGATTTACCTCAGATGCTCCCGGATCAAAGTCGATAGGAGTAATGTTTGCGTCAGGATAAACAGTTCTCAGCTTCTTGATAACACCCTTACCGATGATATGGTTAGGCAGACATGCAAATGGCTGACAGCATACAATGTTTGGTGCCCCTTCCTTTATAAGCTCTACCATTTCTCCTGTAAGGAACCAGCCCTCACCGGTTTCGTTACCTATGGAAACGATTGGTCTTGCATAGCTTGCTATAGTTGCTATAGGTGTTGGTGGCTCAAAACGCTTGCTTTCGGCAAGAGCCTTTGACATTGGACGTCTGAGCTGTTCCAGCAGCTTAATGAGAAGATTGCTGACCTTGGCAGATTTTTTAGTCTTTCCAAGATATTCATATTTATAATTTGAGTTATAAGCGCTGTAGAAGAGGAAGTCCAGAAGATCCGGCATAACTGCCTCGGCTCCCTCGGCCTCCAGAAGATCTACCAGGTGGTTGTTGGCTGATGGAAGGAATTTAACCAGTATCTCACCAACTATACCAACTCTTGGCTTTCTTACAGATTCATCCAGCTCTATATTATCAAAATCCCTTACGATGTCACGTACGATCTTTTTGAAGTTATGTGAGCCTCTCTGAATATCTCTTATACATATCTTTTCCCATTTTTTATGAAGTCTGTTTACTGAACCAGGGATTTTTTCGTACGGTCTTGTTCTGTATACAACCCTCATGAACAGATCTCCATACATTACAGCATGCATGGCGGCCTTAAGTCCCTTCAGGTTTATCTTAAGTCCGGAGTTTTTCTCCAGTCCCTGGGCGCTGATGGATACAACCGGTATCTGTCCGTAGCCGGATTTTTCAAGAGCCCTTCTTATAAATCCTATATAATTTGTAGCACGGCATCCACCACCTGTCTGGGTAATGGCAACTGCCAGCTTATCTGTATCATATTTGCCGGACTGTATAGCTTCCATAAGCTGTCCTACAACTATAATGGAAGGATAGCAGGCATCGTTATTTACAAATCTTAAGCCTTCATCTATGGTTGCCTTTGTGGCATCAGGAAGCATTATGAAATTAACATGGAAATGCTTCATGGCTGCCTGCAGCATCTTGAAATGAATAGGTGACATCTGAGGACAGAGTACAGTATAGTCGCCTCTCATTTGCTTTGTAAATTCAACTCTGTTAAGAGCTGTTGAACAGTCGATAGGTCTGAAGTTTTTCTTTTCACGAACCTTCATTGCAGAAAGCAGTGAACGGATTCTTATTCTTGCAGCTCCAAGGTTAGATACTTCGTCTATCTTAAGAACTGTATATATTTTATTTGAGTTTGAAAGAATATCCTTTACGCAGTCTGTTGTAACAGCATCAAGTCCGCATCCAAAGGAGAAGAGCTGAACCAGTTCCAGGTTGGTTCTGGTCTTTACATAGTTAGCTGCCTTATAAAGACGTGAATGGTACATCCACTGGTCTGATACTATAAGAGGTCTTTCCACATCACTGAGGTGAGATATGGAATCCTCAGATAAAACTGCAACTCCATAGGAATTAATAAGCTCAGGGATTCCATGGTTGATTTCCGGATCCACATGATAAGGACGACCGGCCAGTACGATACCTACTTTTCCGGTTTCCTTAAGATAAGCCAGTGTTTCCTCACCTTTCTTGTGAACATCTTCCTTAACCTTGGCGGCCTCTTCGTAAGCCTTGTCTATGGCATTATTTATTTCATCTCTGGTTATATCAGTATATTTAGAGAATTCTCTGAACATACGATCCTTAAGAGCCAGCTTGTTATCAAGAGCCAGGAATGGTCTGATATATGTAATATGATGTGTCTCTATTTCCTCCATGTTATTCTTGATGTTTTCAGAATAAGATGTAACGATAGGACAGTTATAATGATTGTTTGCGTCCGGAGTCTCATTCATCTCATAAGGGATACATGGATAGAAGATAGTCTTTAATCCCTGTTTAACAAGCCACATTACATGTCCGTGGCTGATCTTTGCAGGATAGCATTCTGTATCACTTGGTATGGACTCAATTCCCATCTGGTATATATTTTTGTCAGACTTCGGTGACAGGATAACTCTGTAACCCAGTTCTGTCAGGAAGGTGTACCAGAATGGATAGTTTTCATACATGTTAAGTACACGGGGAACACCTATTTCACCACGAGGAGCCTTGTCTAAAGGAAGAGGCTCATAGCTGAATATTCGATTGAACTTATATTCATAAAGATTAGGAATATTATCCTTATTCTTTTTGAGACCAAGACCCTTTTCACAGCGGTTTCCTGTTATGAAACGTCTGTTGCCTGTGAATTTATTTATGGTCAGGAGGCAGTTGTTTGTACAGCCTCCGCATCTTGCCATCTGAGTTTCGTAGGTAAGTGCATTTACATCATTGCTTGGAAGAGTGGTGGATTCAAATCCCTCTTCGAAGTTATCTCTTGCTATAAGAGCAGCACCGAAGGCTCCCATGATTCCGGCAATATCAGGACGGATTGCCTTTGCACCGGATACCAGCTCGAAGGCTCTGAGCACTGCGTCATTATAGAAGGTACCACCCTGAACAACTATGTTGGTTCCCAGCTGTTTAGGATCAGTAAGCTTTATAACCTTAAGCAGAGCATTTTTGATTACGGAATAAGCAAGTCCTGCGGAAATGTCTTCTACAGTAGCGCCTTCCTTCTGAGCCTGCTTAACCTTTGAATTCATAAATACGGTACATCTTGAACCAAGATCGATAGGACTCTGGGCAAAGAGAGCTATCTTTGCAAAATCCTGTACTTTATAATCAAGGGAGTTGGCAAATGTTTCAATGAAGGAACCGCAGCCTGAAGAACAGGATTCGTTCAGCATGACATTATCAACAACACCCTCACGAATCTTTATACATTTCATATCCTGGCCGCCAATGTCGAGGATGGTATCAACCTCAGGATTAAAGAATGCAGCGGCAGTATAGTGAGCTATGGTCTCAACCTCGCCGTAATCAAGATTGAATGCAGATTTAAGAAGTGCCTCGCCGTAACCGGTGGAACAGCTTCCGGCAATCTTTGCTGAAGCAGGAAGGAGACTGTATATTTCCTTCATGGCTTTGATGGTAGTATTTACGGGGCTTCCGTTGTTATTGCTGTAGAAGTCGTAAAGAAGCTCACCTCTTTCTCCGATAAGCGCAAGCTTTGTTGTGGTTGATCCTGCGTCTATACCAAGGAAAACATTTCCTTTATAGTCAGCAAGATTTCCACGTCTGACCTTATAGTCAGCCATTCTTTCTGAGAATTCTTCGTATTCCTTCTCGTCCTTGAATAATGGATCAAGACGGTTTACTTCAACTTCAATCTTAAGATCAGGTGTCAGCTTGTCAGCCAGCTCCTGAAGTGATATGGTCTGTTCCTCATCTGCATGCAAAGCAGCACCTGTTGCTGCGAACAGATGTGAATTATCAGGAATGATGGAGTGTTCATCATCCAGATTAAGAGTATCTATAAAACGCTCTCTAAGCTGATCCAGGAAATGAAGAGGACCACCCAGAAATGCCACATGACCTCTGATAGGCTTACCACAGGCAAGACCTGATATTGTCTGATTTACTACAGCCTGGAAAATAGATGCTGCAAGGTTAGGCTTGGTAGCACCTTCGTTTATAAGTGGCTGAATATCAGTTTTTGCAAAAACACCACATCTGGCAGCTATAGGATGGATAGTATCGTGATCCTTAGCCAGCTCATTCAGACCGGAAGCATCTGTCATAAGAAGTGCAGCCATCTGATCTATAAATGAACCTGTACCACCTGCGCAGACAGAATTCATTCTCTGTTCTATTCCATGCTTTGAGAAATAGATGATCTTGGCATCCTCACCACCCAGCTCTATGGCTACTTCGGTTTTTGGAGCGAAGGTTTTAAGAGCAGTGGAAACGCATACGACCTCCTGTTCAAACGGAACGCCTATTACATTTGAAAGGGCAAGTCCACCTGAACCGGTTATATCAGCTGCAACCTGGATATCACCTGTTTTTTGAATGGCATTTTCAAGAAGCTCCTTCAGAGTTTCCTTGATCTTTGCAAAATGTCTTTTGTATTCTGAATAAAGAATGTTATTTTCTTCGTCTATTACGGCTACTTTTACGGTGGTAGAACCGATATCAATTCCCAGATGTTTCAATGTTTTACTCCTTTGCATATTTTATGCTGTCGAAAAACCATTATAAATCAGTAAAAATCGGAATTCAACTGTGTATTGTGATAAAAATGCTATATAAATATGATACTTTTTGTTTATAATTTGTGATTGAATTTACTAATCATTGTAGTTATACTTAGGTATGCTATGGAAAAAAATAAATGTTTATCATGGTTTTTAAAGAAAATAGGGCTGTTTCTGACTATCCTGGGAGTGATCACTTTGCTATACAGCACTGGGATACAGCATAATGTAAATATTTGTTATGCTGAAGAGGAATATTCTGAAGAAGAGAAGGCTGCTGCAAAGGCGTGGCTCTCTGCTCATGGATATCCACCCACAAGAGCCGGGGCTCAGCAGGCGTATGAAGACTATCTGAACGGTAAATTTGATGATGACCCTGAGGTGAGAAAACGTAAAGGTCTGGATAAGAAGACTGAAAATTCAGGAAATGTTTCCTCCGGCGTTACAGAACAAAATGTAGAGGAGGCTGAAGAGGCAACTGAGGGAAATGCCTCCATTGAAGAAGTTCTGATACTTCCTTCCCAGGAGGAATTAAAACAGACGGCTTTTCAGGAAAAGCTGGGTAGTAAAGCTGACATGCTGGAGCTGGATGAACAGGGACAGTATAGTCTTATATATTCCCCTGAGGAAAAGAAAACAGACTATACAAATATACTTATGATCATATTTTTAGCCATAGCTCTTTGCAGTATTGCTTTTGTTATCAGAGTGAAAATGAACAATAATGAAAAATAGTGAACAGAAAGGAAATAATTATTATGATTGGTATTATAGCTGCTATGGATAAGGAAATGGATGTTCTGAAGGCTGAGATGTCTGAAGTGGATATGCAGGTTATTTCAGGGATGCAGTTCTGGATTGGAAAGCTTTCAGGAGTCAGTGTTATCGCAGTTAGAAGTGGAATAGGTAAGGTTAATGCTGCTATGGCTGCTG